>NZ_JBEXNT010000004.1:0-163764 GCF_040611255.1 Kitasatospora sp. NPDC002965
CGCGGACCCGGCGCCTGCGCGCCCGCCGTGGCGGTGGCCTCGGCGGCGCCGCCCGCCTCGCCGGCGGCCTCACCCGGCGCCGGCCGGTGGTCGATCATCAGGAACGCGATCAGCGCGGCGACCAGCAGGATGCCCATCGCGACCCAGGTGGCCACCACGTAGCCGTGCACCGCGCCCTGGGCCTGGACCCCCGGATCGGCCGAGATCCGGGTGGCGAGGTAGCTCGCGGTGGCGCTGGCCGCGATGGTGTTGAGCAGTGCGGTTCCGAAGGAGCCTCCCACCTGCTGGGCCGAGTTGATGGTGGCCGACGCGGCGCCCGCCTCGCTGGGCGCGACGCCGAGGGTGGCCAGGCTCATCGACGGCATGAAGACCAGGCCCATGCCGAAGCCGAGCAGCAGTTCGGCGGGCAGCACCATGCCGGCCCACGGGCTGTCCACCTTCATCTGGGTCAGCCAGGCCATGCCGGCGGCGGCGAGCAGGAGCCCCGGCCCGATCAGGTTGCGGGACGGCACCCTCGTCATCAGCCGGGCCGCGAACCCGGTGGAGGCGATGACGATGGCGGCGGTCATCGGAAGGAAGGAGACGCCGGACATCACCGGCGAGAACCCCTTGATGACCTGGAGGTAGTAGGTCAGGAACAGGAACAGGCCGAACATCCCGATCATGGCCAGGCCGATCGAGAGCGCGCCGCCGCCGCGGTTGCGCTCGGCGACGATGTGCAGGGGCAGCAGCGCGTGTTCGGTGCGCTTCTCGACCAGGACGAACACCACGAGCAGGACGACGCCGAGGATCAGCGAACCCAGCACCAGCCAGTCGCCCCAGCCCCGGGTCACCGCCTCGGACGTGCCGAACACGATGGCGAGCAGGCCGCCGCAGCCGAGCACCGCACCGGGCAGGTCGAGTTTGATCCGCCGGCCCTTGCCGATGTGGTCGCGGGAGAGCACGGAGAAGGCGGCGAAGGCGGTGACCACAGCGATCGGGGTGTTGACGAACAGGCACCAGCGCCAGTTCAGGTACTCGGTGAGCAGCCCGCCGGCGAGCAGGCCGATCGCGGCGCCGCCGCCGGCGATCGCGCCGAAGATGCCGAAGGCGGTACTCCGTTCCTTCGGGTCGGTGAACGTGGTGGAGAGCAGCCCCAGGGCCGAGGGAGCGAGCAGTGCGCCGAAGGCGCCCTGGAGGGCGCGGGCCCCGAACAGCATCTCCGGGCCGGTCGCGGCGCCGCCGATCGCGGAGGCGAGGGCGAAGCCGAGCAGGCCGACGGTGAAGACGCGTTTGCGGCCGAAGAGGTCGCCGAGCCGGCCGCCGAGGAGGAGCAGACCTCCGAACGCCAGCGTGTAGGCGGTGATCACCCACTGCCGGTCGGCGTCGGATATGCCGAGGTCCTTCTGGGCCGACGGGAGGGCGATGTTCACGATGGTGATGTCGAGGACGATCATCAACTGGGCGATCGCGATGACCGCCAGGGCCCACCAACGGCGGGGGTCCGGCGTCTCATGACGGGTGGCAGCAGTGGAAGACACTGGGGGAGCCTTTCCGGAGGGGTGCGGAGAGGTCACGCAGTCGACTTCCAGCCAAACGCGCGTTCGGGCGGATGGCAAGGAAAAAGCTCACCAAATAGGGTGAAACAGGACCAAAGAACCAGAGGTGCGGGACCGGAGGACGAGCGGCTCCCGGGCCGGAGGACGGACGCCCCGGGCCGGACGCCCACCACGTGCTCCGGACGGCCCGAGGACCCGGGAGACCTCAGGACCGGACGGCCCGGGGCCGGAACGGGCGGGGCCCCCGGGGCTGACACCCCGGGGGCCACCGAGCGGTCCCGCGCCTCGGGCGCGGGGTCCGCCGCGCCTACAGCGCCGACAGCTCCGCGACCAGGTCGTCCAGGCCCAGCGAGCCCTGCGACAGCGCCGCCATGTGCCACGCCTTGAGGTCGAACACCTCGCCGCGCGCCTCGTGCGCCGCCCGGGCGGCGGCCCGGCCCCGCAGCCAGGCGCGCTCGCCCAGCTTGTAGCCGATCGCCTGGCCGGGCATGCCCAGGTAGCGGACCAGCTCGCTGTCCAGGAAGTCGGCCGACAGCCCGCAGTACAGGCCGAAGAACTCGCGCGCGGCGTCCGGCGCGACCGGCTCGCCCGCCCGGTACGGCGAGTCGGCGGGGAAGTCGAGGCCGGCGTGCATGCCGATGTCGACGATGACCCGCAGCGCCCGCATCATCTGGGCGTTGAGGTAGCCGAGCCGGTGGCCCGGGTCGGTCAGGTAGCCCAGCTCGTCCATCAGGCGCTCGGCGTACAGCGCCCAGCCCTCCAGGTTGGCGCTCACCCCTCCGACGCTGACCTGGTAGGTGGAGAGCCGGTCGGCGACGTAGCTCCACTGCGCGAGCTGCAGGTGGTGGCCGGGAACGCCCTCGTGGTACCAGGTCGAGACGAGGTCCCACTGGGGGAAGCGCTCGCGGCCGAGGGTGGGCAGCCAGGTGCGGCCGGGGCGGGTGAAGTCCAGCGAGGGGGCGGTGTAGTACGGCGCGGCGGCGCTGCCGGCCGGGGCGATCATCGACTCGACCCGGGTGATCGGCTCGGCCAGGTCGAAGTGGGTGCCCTGGAGGTCGGCGATCGCCCCGTCCATCAGGCCCTGGAGGTAGGTGCGGGCGGCCTCGGCGCCGTGCAGCGCGGGGCCGTCGCTCTCCAGCCACTTCATGGCCTCCATCGGGGCGGCGCCGGGCCGCACCTTCTCGGCCTCGGCCTGCATCTGGGCGTTCAGGTCGTGGAACTCCTCCCAGGCCCACGCGTACGCCTCGTCGAGGTCGAGGTCGGCGCCCGTCCAGTAGCGGACCCAGCGGGCGTAGCGCTCACGGCCGGCGGTGTCGGAGACGTCGGCGGCGGCCGGGCCGTAGACGTCACGCAGCCAGTCGCGCAGCTCGGCGAGCGCCCCGGCGGCGGCCACGGCGTGCTCGGCGAGGCCCGCGCGCAGCGCCTCGGGGGCGTCCTGGACCAACTCGCCGAACCAGCCGCCGGGCACGTCGCCCGCCAGCCACTCGCCCAGCTGGCCGGCCACGGTGGTGACCTGGCGGGGGCCGGAGAGCAGGCCGCGCCGGATGCCCTCGTCGAGGGTCTCGCGGTAGCCGGTGAGCGCGGCCGGCACCCGGGCGAGACGGCGGCCGAGGACCTGCCACTGCTCCTCGGTGTCGGTGGGCATGAGGGTGAAGACCTCGCGCACGTTGTGCACCGGCGAGCCGAGGTTGCGCACCGCCCGGTAGACCTCCCCCGCGTCGTGCACGGCGAGCTCGGCGGTGAGCCGCTCGCGCAGCAGGCGGGCGCAGCGCCGTTCGGCCTCGTCCCGGGGGGTGCCGGCCGCCTCGGCCGCGTCCAGTGCCGCCTCGGCCGCGTCGAGCCGGGCGAGGGTGCGGCGGCCCAGCGCGGCGATCGTCTCGGCGCCGGCCGGGGAGAGGTCGGGAAGGCGGTCGTCCTCGGGGTTGAGTCCCAGGTACACCGCGGTCAGCGGGTCGAGCTCCGCGAGCTCCCGCACGTGGTCGTCCGCGATACGGCGGGGGGTGGTGCCGTCGGAGGTGATCAGTTCAGCCATCCGGACATCATTTCGCGGCCGGAGCCGATTGCAAGCCCCTGACGAGTGGCATGGACCGGCCAATTCGGACGAACGACCGGTTTTCGCCGGAAGGTTCAGCCGGGCAGGTGGCGGATCCGCCACCTGCGCAGGGCCGCGCCCGGGTCCCAGACCGGCCGTCCGCGCGCGAAGCGGAAGAAACAGAGGCCGATCAGGACGGCGCTGAAGTGCCCGAGATCCGTGAACGTGTGCGAGACGGCGAGCGGCAGACCGTAGAAGAGCAGCACCCCTCCCCCGTACACCGCGCGCCAGCGGCCGGCGAACCGGTAGGTGAGCACGGCGACCACGCCGGCCAGCGCGTACGAGACACCGACGTCCACGGTCTCGGCCATGCTCCGCTGCAGGCTGCCCCGGACGATCCCCCAGGCGACCACGCCCTCGCTCACCAGCGTGGCCAGCACGTGCGCGGTCGCGGCGACCGTGAACCAGCGCAACGTCCCCAGCCAGCGCTCGGCGTTGGCGTGGAACAGGGTGAAGAGGACGGCGTACGACGGCCAGCTCGCCTGCTCGGTCCAGAGCGCGCTGGCCACGAGGGCGTGCACCGGCCGCTCGCGCAACTGGTCGAGGTTGGTCGAGCGAGCGGCCAGGAACCAGTCCAGGGTGGCCGGGTCCGTCCGCGCCACCACGAAGCTGGTGACCCCGAGGAGCAGCAGCCACAGGTACGTCCCGGGGGCCGAGCGGACCCACCGCACCACCCCGCGCGGCAACCCGCGCAGCCCGCCGGCCCGACTCCCCCGTCCCGGCGACTGCGCCATCCGGCGGGCCCTCCTCGGTAGCGCGGACGATCGGTCCCATCCTCGGTGGTCTCGCGGCCGCCCGCCTCCGGACCGGGCCGCCCGGCACCGGGCCCGCGACGTCCGCAAACGCCCGTTCGGAAGATCGGTGCACGGCCGGATCCCATCCGGCCCGCGGCGACTACGCTGGCCGCCATGGAAGCCAGCTCAGCGCCCGTCCCGCCCGCACCCGAGCCGGCCCGGCCGCGGCGGGCCGGATACCGGCGGCTGCCGGTGCAGCAGCGGCGGGAGCAGCTGATCGAGGTGGCGCTGGAGCTGTTCGCCACGCGGCCGCCCGAGGAGGTCGGCCTGGACGACGTCGCGGAGGCCGCCGGAGCCTCCCGGCCGCTGGTGTACCGCTACTTCGCGGGCGGCAAGCAGCAGCTGTACGAGGCCGCGCTGCGCAGCGCGGCCGAGGAGCTGACCGGACGGTTCGCGGTACCGCTCGCCGGCACCCCGACCGAGCAGCTGTCGGCCGTGCTGGAGCGGTACTTCGCCTTCGTCGAGGAGCACGGCGCCGGCTACTCGGCGCTGCTGCGCGGCGGTTCGGTGGTGGAGACGGCGCGGACCTCGGCGATCGTGGACGACGTCCGGCGGGCCGCGCTGAAGCGGACACTGCGGCACCTCGGGGTCCGCGAGGCCGGACCGCTGCTGACCCTGCTGGTGCGCTCGTGGATCGCGGTGGTCGAGGGCGCCTCGCTGAGCTGGCTGGACGAAGGGCGGGCGCTGCCGGTCTCCGAGCTTCGGGAGTGGCTGGTGGACCAGTTCGTGGCGATGGCCGCGGCGTCGGCGCTGCACGATCCGCAGACCGCCGGGGTGCTGACGGCGCTGCTGGCCCTGGAGGGCGAGGACTCGCCCCGGACGGCGCGGCTGCGGGAGATCCTCTCCCCGCGCTGACCCGCCTCCGGGTGCCCCGTCTGCGCGTGCCCTGCCTGCGCGTGCCCCGCCTGTGCCCTGCCTGTGCCCTGCCTGTGCAGCGTCGGACCTCTGCCCCGGACCGGCCGGACCCTCTGGCCCTCCGTTCCGTGCGTCGCCGTCGCCGTCGCCGTCGCCGTCGCCGACCCCGACCTCCGACCCCCGTGCCAAGGGTCGGGTGCGCGGGCGCTCAGGCCTTGCCGAGCACCTGGCGCTGCCGGCCGAGCCCGTCGATCTCGATCTCGACGATGTCGCCCGGCGCCAGGAAGGGCGTGCCCGGGCGGCCGAGGGTGACGCCGGCCGGGGTGCCGGTGACGAGGACGTCGCCCGGCTCCAGCACCATGAACTGGCTCGCGTAGCGGACCAGCTCCAGCACCGGGAAGATCATCTGCCCGGTGGAGCCGTCCTGCCGCAGCTCGCCGTTGACCCAGAGCCGCAGCGGGAGCCGCTGCGGGTCCGCCACCTCGTCCGCCGTCACCAGCCAGGGCCCGAGCGGGGTGAAGGTCTCCGCCGACTTGCCCTTGTCCCACTGGCCGCCGCGCTCGAACTGGAACGCCCGCTCGGTGACGTCGTTGGCGATGGTGTACCCGGCTATCACCCCGGCCGCCGCCGCGTGGTCCTCCAGGTAGCGGCCGGTGCGGCCGATCACCACCGCCAGCTCCGCCTCGTAGTCCGTCTTCTCGCCGCCGCGCGGCACCAGCACCTCGTCGTACGGGCCGACCACGGTGGAGCTCGGCTTGAGGAAGATCACCGGCTCGTCCGGGACCGGCGCGCCGGCCTCGGCCGCGTGGTCGCGGTAGTTGAGCCCGATGCCGACCACCTTGCCCGGCCGGGCGACCGGCGCGCCGACCCGCCGGCCGGCGATGTCGGCGACCGGCAGCCGCCCGGCCGTCACCGCGCCGGCCAGTTCGGCCAGGCCGGCGTCGTCCAGCCCGGCGAGGAACCCGCCGTCGATGTCCGCGGTCACCCCGGAGAGGTCGTACGCGGTGCCGTCCTGACCCAGCACGACCGGGCGCTCGGCGCCCGGCGGGCCGACACGGAGGAGCTTCATCTGAGCCTCACCATCAAGTTCGTCGCAGGTCACCGGGGCGGTCGCGGACCGCGCCGGCCTCTTGTCCAGGAGGTATATCAACGGCCCGCACCCCGGGACCAGACCGTCCCGGTCGGCGAAATCCTCCCAACCCGCCCGGGCCCGGGCCCCGCCTTTCGGCCGCCCGCACGGTTGACACCCCACGGGCACCCCACGGGCACCCACGGGCACCCCTCACACCCCCGCCCGGCACCCCCCGCGGGCACCCCGCCGCCGCCCCGCCGCCGCCCGGATCGCGCCCTCCCCGCCCTCCCCGCCCGCCGTCACGCCGACGGCGAAAACCCCACGCCCAAGGCGAACACGAGGACTGAACGACCGCCCCGCGGTCCAGGATTCCGGCATGGAGATCACCCGCATACGCCCCGAACTGACCCTCATCACCCTGGACTTCGGCCTCGTCTACCTCTGGCGCGACGAGGACGGCACGCTGACCCTGGTCGACACCGGCATCGCCGGACAGGCCGACGCGATCGAGGCGGGGATCCGCGCCGTCGGCGCCGACCCGGCCGCGCTGCGCACCGTCGTGCTCACCCACTACCACGAGGACCACATCGGCTCGGCGGCCGAGCTGGCGAAGCGGCTGGGCGCCGAGGTAATCGCGCACCGGCTGGAGGCACCGGTGATCCGCGGCGAGCAGGACGAGGCGCCGTTCGTGCTGAGCCCCTTCGAGCAGCAGATCTGGGACAGCCTTCCGCCGCGTCCACCGGCCCCGCCGTGCGAGGTGCACCGCGAGGTCGAGGACGGCGAGGTGCTCGGCTTCGGCGGCGGCGCGGTCGTCGTGCACGTGCCGGGGCACACCGCCGGCTCGATCGCCCTGCACCTGCCCGGCCCCGGCGTGCTGTTCACCGGGGACGTCGCGGCCAACGTGGACGGCCGGACCATGCCCGGCGTCTTCAACGCCGACCCGGCCCTGGCCGTCGAGTCGTTCCGCCGGCTGGCCGCGCTGGACTCCCGGACGGTGCTGTTCGGACACGGCGACCCGGTCGTCGAGGACGGCTCAGCCGTGCTGCGGCGTGCCGTCGAGCAGCTGGGCCAGCACTAGCGGCCGGGCCGGGCCGGGGCCCGCGAGCAGGGTCTCGCGCTCCCAGCGGTCCAGGTCGCGTTCGACGTCGGCGCGGGCCCGCTCGTGGCCGTCCAGGGCGGGCACCAGGTCGCGCAGCAGCGCGACGGCCGCCCCCGGGCTGCCCGAGCGGGCCAGCCAGAGCGCCAGGTCGTGGCAGGTCCGCAGGGTCCGCGGGTCGGCCGGTCCGAAGGCCCGGGCGAACTCGGGGATCAGCGCGGTCAGCTGCTCGACGGCCCGGTCCGGCGAGCCGGCCGCACCGCGCCGCCAGGCGTCGTCGGCCCTGGTCCGCAGCTGCTCCGGGTCGGGGCCGAGCCTGACGTCGCGCAGCCGCCGGCGGACCTCCGCCGCGTCGGCGGGCCGGTCGGCCGGGTCCTTGGCGAGCAGCTGCAGGACCAGCCGGTCGAGCGCCGGGTCCGCGGTGCGCAGCGGCGGCGGGGCCTCGTTGAGGTGCTGGAACATCATGGTGACCGCCGAGCCGGCGTTGAACGGACGGCGGCCGGTGGAGAGTTGGTAGAGCAGCACGCCGAGCGCGTACAGGTCCGTCCGGCCGTCGATGTGCCCGCCGGCCCAGCACTCGGGCGCCAGGTACGGCGGGGTACCGATGACCACGCCGGTGGAGGTGAGCCCGCTGCCGGACTGGGTGAGCAGGCGGGCGATGCCGAAGTCCAGCACCTTGGCCTCGCCGGTGTCGGCGATCATGATGTTCTCGGGCTTGATGTCCCGGTGCACCACGCCCGAGCGGTGCGCGGCGTCCAGCGCCTTGCAGACCTGCCGGACCCACTTGAGGGAGAGCGTCAGGTCGGGGGTGCCGTCGCGGAGCAGCGCGGAGAGCGGACGGCCCCGGACCAGCTCCATCACCAGGTAGTGCGTCCAGCGGGAGCCGTCCTGCACCCGGCCGTAGTCGTGCAGGGTGACGATGTGCGGGTTGGAGAGGCCGCCGACGGTCTTGGCCTCGCGGACGAACCTGCTGACCGCCTCGTCGTCGGTGGCCTTCTCCTCGGAGAGCACCTTGAGCGCGACCGACCGGCCGATGGTCTCGTCGTAGGCGGCCCACACCACGCCGAAGCCGCCCTGACCGAGCTCCCGGTCCAGCCGGTAGCGGCCGCCCACGACATCGTCCGCCTTCATGCCTTCCCCCAAGTCCGCCGGAATCGAACGCCGTTCATCCTGACCGGGTCACGATAGCGGTGGGGGAAGGCCTGGAGGTGAACGGGTCAGGCCTTGGGCTTGGGCAGGCCGACCGGATTGACCTCGGAGGTCGGGACGGCCTCGGCGTCCAGCCCCCAGCGCTTCAGCACCTGGCCGTAGGTGCCGTTCTTGATGACCTCGTTGATCGCGCCGTTGAGCGCCTGGACCAGGCCGTTGTCCTTCTTCGTGGTGGCCCCGATCTTGCCGAGCACGTCGGCGCCGCCGCCCGAGTAGGTGCCGATCACCTCGGTCTCGCCGGTCTGCACGCCGTGGAAGGCGGCCACCGGGTTGGGGCCGACGTAGGCGTCGATCCGGCCGGAGGAGAGCGCCAGGTAGTAGTCGGACGAGCTCTGGAAGTACTTGATGTCGGCGGCCTTCAGACCGTTCTTGACGTTCTCCTCGTTCCAGGAGATCAGCAGCTTCTCCTGGTTGGTGCCGGACGAGACGGCGACGGTCTTGCCGGCGATGTCCTTGGGCCCGGTGACCTTCCAGCCGCTGCCCTTCTTGGCCTCGAAGCCGAGGATGTCGAGGCGGTAGGTGGCGAAGTCGTACTTCTCCTTGCGGGCCTCGGTGACGGTGATGTTGGAGATGCCGACGTCGTACTTGCCGCTGTCCAGGCCGACGAAGATGTTCTCCCAGGAGACCGGGTTGAACTCGACCTTGAGGCCCAGCACGTTGCCGACCAGCGAGGCGATGTCCGGCTCGACGCCGATGATGGTCTTGTCGTCGTTGGCGTAGAAGTCCAGCGGCGGGGTGGTGCCGAGCGAGTCGACCACGGTCAGTGTGCCCCGCTTTCTGATCTCCTCCGGCACCAGCGCCGCGATGGCGTCCACCTTGGGCGTGGTCACCCGGTTCTGGTCCGGGGTGAGGTTCACCGTGGTGCCGTTCGGCGCGGTGCTGCCCTTCGCGGGGGCGAGTTCCGCCGTCGCGTCCGAGGAGCTGCCGCAGGCGGCCAGGGTGAGGGCGGCGGCGAGCGCGGCGGCGGCGGTCACGAGGGCGCGACGGGGTAGGGACATGGCGGAACTCCTGCGGATGGAAGGGGGTCGTTCGGGAGGGTGGTGGTTCGGAGGACCTCGGCTCGGAGGACCTCGGCTCAGAGGACCTCGGCTCAGAGGACCTTGGCCAGGAAGGCCCTGGTCCGCTCGTGCTGCGGGTCGTCGAGGACGGCCGCCGGGGAGCCCTGCTCGACCACCAGGCCGTCGTCCATGAAGACCACGGTGTCGGCGACCTCGCGGGCGAAGCCGATCTCGTGCGTGACCACGATCATCGTGGTGCCGCCCCGGGCGAGGTCCTTGATGACGTCGAGCACCTCGCCGACCAGCTCCGGGTCGAGCGCCGAGGTGGGCTCGTCGAAGAGCAGCACCTTCGGGTCCAGCGCCAGCGCGCGGGCGATCGCCACCCGCTGCTGCTGGCCGCCGGAGAGCTGGCGCGGGTAGGCGTCCTCCCGGTCGGCCAGGCCGACCCGGTCGAGCAGTTCCCGCGCCCGGGCCCGGGCCTCGGCCTTGGGCCGGCGCAGCGCGCTGACCGGCGCCTCGACGATGTTCTCCAGCACCGTCAGGTGCGGGAAGAGGTTGAAGTTCTGGAAGACGAACCCGATGTTGGTCCGCTGCCGCAGGACCTCGCGCTCCTTCAGCTCGTGCAGCCGGTCCCCCGACCGGCGGTAGCCGATCAGCTCGCCGTCGATCGCCACGAAGCCCCTGTCGAGCTTCTCCAGGTGGTTGATCGACCGCAGCAGGGTGGACTTGCCGGAGCCGGACGGACCGAGCACCACGGTCACCGAGCCGACCGCGACGTCGAGGTCGACGCCGCGCAGCACGGCCTGCGGGCCGAAGCTCTTGTACAGGCCGCGGACCTGCACCATGGGCTCCGCGGCGGGGGCGGGCTTCTCGACGGCGGTGGTCACGAGCGTCCTCCGGGGGCGGTCTCGACGGTGCTGGTGCGGGCACGCAGGCCCTGGGCGAAGGTCCGGGCCCGCTGGAGCGGAGTGGGTGGCGGGGTCCGGTCGGCGCCCCGGGCGAAGTAGCGCTCGACGTAGTACTGGCCGATCGACAGCACGGTGGTGAGCAGCACGTACCAGACGGTGGCGACCATCAGCATCGGCACCACCCGGCCGGTGCGTCCGTAGACCACCTGGACCTGGTAGAAGAGCTCGCCGATGGCCATCACGTAGACCACCGAGGTGCCCTTGAAGAGCGAGATCACCTCGTTGGCGGCGGACGGCAGGATGCCGCGCATCGCCTGCGGCAGCACGATCCGCCAGGCCTGGCGCCAGCGCGGCACGCCCAGCGCGGCGGCGGCCTCCCGCTGGCCCGCGTCGACGGCGATGATGCCGCCGCGGATGATCTCGGCGGCGAACGCGGCCTGGTGCAGCCCGAGGCCGAGCACGGCCGCGCCGAGCGCGCCCAGCACGCCGATCGTCTCGAAGTCGCCGACGGTCGGGCCGAACGGGATGCCGATGCCGAACGTCTTGTAGAGGTACGACAGGTTGAACCAGAAGACCAGCTGGACGATCAGCGGGATCGAGCGGAACGCCCAGACGTACGCCCACGCGATGGACTGCAGGATCGCGCTGCGGGAGAGCCGCATCGCGGCCACCACGGCGCCCAGCAGGAAGCCCAGCAGGGTTCCGTAGGCGGTGAGTTCGACGGTCCGGCCGACCGCTCGCAGGATGGTGTCGGCGGAGAAGTAGACCCGGAACGTCGCCCAGTCCCAGCCGGGGTTGGTGGCCAGCCCGTGGGCGAACTGGGCGAGCACGACGAGCGCGGCGACACCGGCCGCCCAGCGCCAGGGGTGCCGGGCGCGGACGGTGCGCAGCTCGGCGAGCTCGCCGAGGTCGAGCGGGGCGGTGTCCGGTCTGCCCGCGGACTTCCCGGGGGCGGCCGGAACGGCCGGGGTCGTGGTGGTGACGGTCATGGTGGGATTCCTCCAAGGGCCCCGGGGCCCGGACAGGGGGTCACGCGTGCTCGGGCGGGCTGATCTGGGACTCCTTGATGGCCGAGTCGGCCACCCCCCACTTCTTCAGGATCCGCTCGTAGCTGCCGTCCTTGATCAGCTGGTTGACCGCCGCCTGGAACGCCGGGGTGAGCGTGGAGCCCTTCTTGAACGCGAAGCCGACGTCCAGCCGGTGGAACTCCCCGAGGAACTTGGTGCCGGACGCCTCCTGGGAGGCCTGGTAGCGCAGACCGTTGATGGTGGACATCGAGATGTCCACCCGGCCCTGCTGGAGGCTGGTCAGCGCGGCGCCGGCGTCGCTGAACGCCTTCACCTCGTAGGGCTTCTTGCCGGCGTCGGTGCAGACGTTCTTCTTGGCGTTGAGGGTGGTCTCGAAGGTGGTGCCGGCGCCGGTGCCGATGGTCAGGCCGCACAGCTGGACCAGGTCGGTGACCGGCTGGATGCTCGTGTTGTCCTTCTTGACCGCGAAGCCCTGGCCGTCGTCGATGTAGGTGACGAAGTCGATGGTCTTCAGCCGGGTCGCGGTGACGCCGAAGTTGCCGGTGCCGACGTCGTACTTGCCGCTGCCCAGCGCGGGGAGGATGGTCTCGAAGGCGGCCTCCTCGCGCTGCACGGTCAGGCCGAGCAGCTTGGCCACCGCGTCGGAGAAGTCGATGTCGAGCCCGGCGGCCTTCTTGGTGGCCTGGTCCGCGTAGAACGCGCTGGGCGGGGCACCGAACGAGGAACCGAACTTGACCGTCCCGGCGGCGCGGACCTCCGCGGGCAGCAGGGCGGCGGCGGCGTCCGACTTCTTGAGACCGGAGATCAGGTCCTCGGCGGCGGCGGAGACGGCCTGCCCGCCGGGGCCCGGCGTGCCCCCGCTCTTCGGGTCCGAGCCGCACGCGGCCAGCACCAGGATCGGCAGCAGGGCGGTCGACGCGAGCAGGCGGCGGGCGGTGGTGGTTCTCACGGGGGCTGGTGCCTTTCGGTGCTTCGGTGCTTCGGTGCGGGACTCGGCTTCGGTGCCGGGCGCGGCTTCGGTGCGGGACGGTGTCTCGGTGCGGCTGGGTGCTCCGGTGCCCCTGGGTGCTCCGGTGCGGCCGGGTGCTCGGGCGGTGCAGCGGTGAACCGGTGCGGTCGGGCTCACCGCAGGTCCTTCTCGAACGGCAGCGGGCCGATGGTCAGCGGGTCGGCTCCGACGTCGAACTGCGGGGTGTAGCCGGTGGCCAGGTACAGCTCCTTGGCCTCCGGCTGGAGCGGCCCGGTGGTGAGGAAGATCCGGCTGTAGCCGACCGCCGCGGCGGCCCGCTCCAGCTCGACCAGAACCCGGCGGGCCAGGCCCCGGCGGCGGTGCGCCGAGTGCGTCCACATCCGCTTCACCTCGGCGGTCCGCTCGTCGTACCGCTTGTACGCGCCGCCCGCCACCGGCTCGCCGTCCTCCAGGAGGATCAGCAGCACGCCGTCCGGCTCGGTCCAGCTGTCGGCCGGGTAGCGGGTCATCTCGCTGTGCGCGGACGGTCCGTACCGGCGGACGTACTCCTCGGTGAGTTCGCGCAGCAGCGGCTCGACGAGCGGGTCGTCGATGGTGACCCGGCGGACCTCGACGTCGAGGCCGGTGCCGGGGCCGGCGCCGCTCACGCCTGCACCGCGATCAGCTGCTGCCGGTCCCGCTCGTCCCGCTCGGCCCTGGCCGCCTTCTCGGCGTCCCGCTTGGCGACCTCCTCGCGGACGATCGGGATCACGTGCCGGCCGAAGTCGATGGTGTCGCCGATCAGGTCGTAGCCGCGCGCCGAGAGGATGTCCACGCCGAGGTCGTAGTAGTCGAGCAGCGCCTGGGCGACCGTCTCCGGGGTGCCGACCAGCGCGTTGGAGTTGCCGGCCCCGCCGGTGGCGGCGGCGGTCGGGGTCCACAGCGCCCGGTCGTACCGCTCACCGGCCTCGGCGATCTCCAGCAGTCGCCGGGAGCCGGTGTTCTCGGGGGCGGTGCCCTGCGGCTGCCCGCGGCGGACCAGCTCGCCGCCCTCCCGGCGGGCCTTGATCGCGTCGACCGTCCGGTGCGCCTTCTCCCAGGCCAGTTCCTCGGTCGGCGCGATGATCGGCCGGAACGCCACCTGGATCCGCGGCACGTCGCTCCGCCCGGCGGCCCGCGCCGCCTCCTTCACGCGCTCGATCTGCTCGGCGGTCCGGGCCAGCGGCTCGCCCCAGAGGCAGAAGATGTCCGCCTCGGCGCCGCCGGCCGCGTAGGCCGCCTCCGAGGAGCCGCCGAAGGAGACGCCCGGGCGCGGCTGCTGCACCGGGAAGACGTCGGAGACGAAGTCGTTGAACCGGTAGTACTCGCCCTCGTGGTCGAAGGGCTCCCGGCTGGTCCACGCCTTCTTGACGATGCCGATGTACTCCCGGGTGCGGGCGTACCGCTCGTCCTTGGTGAGGAAGTCGCCCTCGCGCTGCTGCTCGTGGTCGTTGCCGCCGGTGATGAAGTGGACGGTGAGCCGGCCGTCGCTGATCCGGTCGAGGGTGGCGAAGGTCTTGGCGGCGAAGGTCGGGTAGGACACGTTCGGCCGGTGGGCGAGCAGGATCTGCAGCTTGTCGAGGCGCGAGGCGAGGAAGGCCGCGGCGGGTGCCGGGTCGGGGGCACCGGCGCCGTAGGCGAAGAGCACACGGTCCCAGCCGTGGTCCTCGTGGGCGCGGGCCAGCCGCAGGGTGTAGTCGCGGTCGAAGGCGGCCGTGGTGCGGGCGGTGGTCTCCGAACCGTCGCCGGTGGCGGCTATGCCGAGGAATTCGACGGGCATGGTGGTGGAACCTTTCGGGTCGTGCGCGGTCCGGTGGGCTGCGGGTGGGCAGGCCGGAGAGGGCCCTGGCGGGGCCGGGCCGTGGTGCTGGACGGGCGCGTACGGGGTGGTGGCGGTGCGGTGGCCGGGTGGGCGGGTCCCCGGTGAACGGGTCGCGGGTGAGCGGGACCGCCCGGGTGTGCGGGGTGGCGTGCATGACCGGTCGGCCGGGGCGGGAGGGGAGACTGCCGGAGCGCAGAGCTGGGGAGGAGAGGGGCGGCGGCAGCGTGCGCCAAACGAACCGTCAGGTGACGACGGCTCTCCCGGCCCGCGACGGGGCACCGAGGGAAGGTCCTCCGCAGGAGGACGGGGCCGGCTGGACGGCCCGCTGCCGGGTCAGCCGCGACACGCCGCGGACCACACTCGACCGAAGTCGATGTGGTCGCGGGTGACCAGGGGCTGCTCGGCGTACATGGACCCAAGTTGAGCAGTGAACCATGCATGGCGTCAACCACCCTCCATTACCGCTCTGTTGCGATCTCCTGTCGCCCCGCGACGCGGCCCGGGACCCCGGCGCACCACCCTTGACAGCCGCCGATCGCTCATGCGTACGATCACGGAGGAGTGCAGTGCAGGGCCGGCCGTGTTGAGGGACACGGGCCGGCCGCAACGGCCGTACGTGACCACGCCGTGCCCCCCGCCTGCCCGCATCTCCGCCCTCCCGCCTGGAGCCTCCGCATGGCCACCCCGCAGGACGTCCTCCCCGCTCCCGCCCTCACCGCCACCACCGCCGCACCACCACCGGCCGCCGCCACCGACGCCACGGCGGCCGACGCCCGGATCGTCGCCCGCCGCCGGACCGGCCAGTGGGTCTCCGCCGCCGTCGCCCTGCTGGTCTTCGCGATGGTCGTCAACTCCCTGGTCCGCAACCAGGCGTTCCAGTGGGACGTGGTGGCCGACTGGTTCACCGCCACCTCGGTCCTGAACGGCCTCACCCTGACCCTCTGGCTGACCGCCGTCACCCTCGCCCTCGGCTTCGTGCTCGGCACCGTCCTCGCCACCATGCGGCTCTCCACCAACCCGGTGCTGCGCACGCTCAGCTGGGTCTACATCTGGATCTTCCGCTCCACTCCGGCGCTGGTGCAGCTGCTGCTCTTCTTCAACATCGGCGCGCTCTACCCGACCCTGGGCATAGGCATCCCGTTCGGCCCGGAGTTCCTCACCGTCAAGACCGTCAACCTCTTCGGCCCCACCCTGACGGCCGTCGTGGGCCTGACCCTGCTGGAGGCCGCGTACGCCGCCGAGGTGGTGCGCGGCGGGATCCTCTCCGTCGACCGCGGCCAGCTGGAGGCCGCCTCGGCGCTCGGGATCGGCCGGCTGCGGGTGCTGCGGCGGATCATCGTCCCGCAGGCGATGCGCTCCATCGTGCCCACCGCCGGGAACATGCTGATCAGCGCGCTCAAGGGCACCAGCATCATCAGCGTGCTGGCCGTCTCCGACCTGCTCTACTCGGTCCAGCTGGTCTACCTGCAGTCCTACCAGGTCATCCCGATGCTGATGGTCGCCACCATCTGGTACATCGTGATCACCACCGTCCTCTCCGTCGGCCAGTACTACGTCGAACGGCACTACGCGAAGGGCGCCACCCGGGAGGGCCTGCCGCCCACTCCGCTGCAGAAGGCCCGGACCGCGTACCGGCGACTGCGCGCCGCGGCGGACGCCGACACCGGCGACACCGGCTCGGGCTCCGGCACCGACACCGCCCCGGGCTCCGGCACCGGCCCGGGCTCCGACACCGGCACCGGCCCGGGCTCCGGTCACGCCTCCGCGAAGGGGGCCGCCCGATGACCGCCGAGAGCACCCTGGTCGTCGTCGGCGCCGGCCCGCGCGGCACCGGACTCCTGGAGCGGATCGCCGCCAACGCCGCCGAGCTGCTGCCCGCCGACCGCCCGCTGCACATCCACCTGGTCGACCCGTACCCGCCCGGCGCCGGCCGGATCTGGCGCCACGAGCAGTCCCCCCTGCTCCGGATGAACTCGATGGCCGAGGACGTCACGATGTTCACCGACGAACGCTCCACCATCGACGGACCGGTCCGCCCCGGCCCCTCCCTCGCCGAATGGGCCTCCCACATCGAGGAGTTCGAGCCCTACCGGGAACTGACCGACCCGACCGTGCTGGCCGAGCTGCGCACCCTGGCGCCCACCGACTTCCCCACCCGGCGGGCCCAGAGCGCCTACCTGGACTGGGTGTTCCGCCGCGCCGTCGCCGACCTGCCGCCGCACGTCACCGTCACCGTCCACCGGGACACCGCGCACCGCATCGAAGGGCCGGTCGACGGCCCGCAGCTCGTCCACCTCACCGACCGGGTCCTCACCGCCGACCACGTCGTCCTCACCCTCGGCCACCTCGACTCCGCCCCGGACCCCCGGTACTCCGCCGACGCCGAGTTCGCCGCCCGGCACGGCCGCTACCACCTGCCGCCCGCCTTCTCCGCCGACGCCGACCTCGACGGCATCGCCCCCGGCGAGCACACCGTGCTGCGCGGCTTCGGGCTCGCCTTCGTCGACCTGGTCTCGCTGCTCACCGAGGGCCGCGGCGGACGCTTCGACCGGACCGACGACGGCCTGGTCTACCGCCCCTCCGGCCGGGAGCCGGTGATCCACGTCGGCTCGCGACGCGGCGTGCCCTACCACTCCAAGACCGACTACCGGCTCCAGGGCCCGCGCGCGCCGCTCCCCCGCTACTTCGACGCGACCGCCGTCGACGCCCTGCTCGACCGGCCCGGACCGATCGAACTACGGCGCCAGGTCTGGCCGTTGATGGCCAAGGACATCGGCTTCGGCCACTACCACGAGCTGTTCCACGCCCACCCCGAACGCACCGCACTGCCCTGGGCGGACTTCCTCGCCGGCTACGACGCCCACGACTGGTACTCCCCCGAACTGAGCGCCCTGGTCGAACGCGCCGTCCCCGACCCGGCCGACCGGCTCGACCTCGAACGCCTCGACTTCCCCCTCGCCGGCCTCCAACTCGGCAGCGACGAAGAACTCCAGGCCCACCTGCGCCGCTACATCACCGAGGACGTCGACCGCCGCGCCGACCCCGCGTACAGCGCCGACCTCGGTGCCTTCCTCGCCCTGCTCTCGCTCTTCGGCCAGCTGCCCCGGGTACTCGCCTCCGGCCGGCTCACCGCCCGCTCGGTCGCCGAGGACGTCGACGAGTGGTTCTTCGGCTACTTCAGCTACCTCGCCTCCGGGCCGCCCGGCTTCCGGCTGCGCCAGCTGCTCGCGCTCTCCGAGGCCGGCGTGGTCCGCTTCCTCGGCGCGGGCGTCAGGGTCGAACGGGACGAGGCCGGTGGCACCTGGCGGGCCTCCGGCGCCACCGTGCCCGGCCACACCGTCACCGCCACCGCGCTCGTCGAGGCGTACCTGCCCAAGCACGCCCTGACCCGCACCCGCGACCCCCTGCTGCGCGACCTGCACCGCACCGGGCGCATCGTCGAGGAGGTCGTCACCGACGAGGAGTACACCCACCGCTCCGGACTGCTCACCATCCGGCCGGGTGACAGCCGCGTCCTCGACCCGGCCCTCGACGACGGACCGCACCCGCGCCGCACCGCCCTCGGCCCGCACACCAGCCTCCGGGCCGCCGCCGCCTTCGCCCGCCCGCGCACCGACTCGCCCGGCTTCCGCCAGAACGACGCCGCCGCACGGGCCCTGCTCTGCACGCTGGCCCGGACCGGCTCGGCCGTCGCGGTCTGAGCGCCCCGGTGGGAAGGGGGGCGGACCCCGGTCCCGTCCCCTCCCCACCGGGCCCCGCGCGCCGGCCCACGCGCGCACGCCGGCGGGCCGCCCGCGACGCGTCCCACCTGCGGCCTTCTTCCTCCGACCGCCCGGCGCGCCCTACCATGACGGCCGTCGCGCCGGCCCCCGTCACCCGAACGGATGGAAGGATGGGCTCAGGCCCCCGCGAAGGAGCTGCGGGCCGAACGATCCGAGGAGCGCAGTCATGGCCAAGCAGGCCCCGCAGAGCGATCCGGCGCAAGACGCCCCCCGGGTGTCGGCGCCCCAGCACGCCGCGGCCGGGCTGCCCGCCGTCGGCCACAGCCTGCGGATGGCCGCCGAGCAGATGGGCGCCCGCCGCACCCTCTCCACCCTGCTCAAGGTCAACCAGCCCGACGGCTTCGACTGCCCCGGCTGCGCCTGGCCCGAACCGGGCAAGACGCACACCGCCGAGTTCTGCGAGAACGGCGCCAAGGCCGTCGCCGAGGAGGCCACCGAACGCCGGATCCGCGCCGAGTTCTTCGCCGCCCACCCGGTCGCCGAACTGGCCGGGCGCTCCGGCTACTGGCTCGGCCAGCAGGGCCGCCTCACCGGTCCGATGCTGCTCGACGAGGGCGCCACCCACTACACCCCGGTCTCCTGGGACGACGCCTTCGCGCTGATCGCCGAGGAGCTCCGCGCCCTGGACACCCCGGACGGCGCCGCGTTCTACACCTCGGGCCGGACCAGCAACGAGGCCGCGTTCGCCTACCAGCTCCTCGCCCGCCGGCTCGGCACCAACAACCTGCCGGACTGCTCCAACATGTGCCACGAGTCCTCCGGCTCGGCGCTCACCGAGACGCTCGGCGTCGGCAAGGGCAGCGTCAGCCTCCAGGACCTCTACCAGGCCGACCTGATCATCGTGGCCGGCCAGAACCCCGGCACCAACCACCCCCGGATGCTCTCCGCCCTGGAGCGGGCCAAGCGCGCCGGCGCGGCGATCGTCAGCGTCAACCCGCTGCCGGAGGCCGGCCTGGAGCGGTTCAAGAACCCGCAGCAGGCGCGCGGCCTGGTCGGCCACGGCACCAAGCTCACCGACCTCTTCCTGCAGATCCGGCTCGGCGGCGACCTCGCCCTGTTCCGGGCGCTCAACCAGCTGATCCTCGACGCGGACGGCGTCGACCGGGCGTTCGTCGACGAGCACTGCCACGGCTTCGACGAGTTCGCCGCCGAGGCCCGCCGGACCACCCGCGAGGAGGTGCTGGCCGCCACCGGCCTGCCCTGGGCGCAGATCGAGGAGCTCGGCCGGCTGGTCCTCGCCTCGAAGAAGGTCATCGTCTGCTGGGCGATGGGCCTCACCCAGCACAAGCACTCCGTGCCGACCATCCGCGAGGTGGTCAACTTCCTGCTGCTGCGCGGCAACGTCGGCCGCCCCGGCGCCGGCGTCTGCCCGGTGCGCGGCCACAGCAACGTCCAGGGCGACCGGACGATGGGCATCTTCGAACGCCCCTCGACGGCCTTCCTGGACGCCCTCGGCAAGGAGTTCGGCTTCGAGCCGCCGCGCGAGCACGGCCTCGACGCGGTCGACACCATCCGGGCGATGCGCGACGGCAAGGTCGGGGTGTTCTTCGCGATGGGCGGCAACTTCGTCGCCGCCACCCCGGACACCGACGTCACCGAGGCGGCGATGCGCCGCTGCCGGCTGACCGTACACGTCTCCACCAAGCTCAACCGCTCGCACGTGGTCACCGGCGCCCGCGCCCTGATCCTGCCCACCCTCGGCCGCACCGACCGGG
This sequence comes from Kitasatospora sp. NPDC002965, assembly GCF_040611255.1. Taxonomy (NCBI): domain Bacteria; kingdom Bacillati; phylum Actinomycetota; class Actinomycetes; order Kitasatosporales; family Streptomycetaceae; genus Kitasatospora; species Kitasatospora sp. NPDC002965. The sequence goes on from NZ_JBEXNT010000004.1 coordinate 19,898, forward strand.
ACGTCACCGCGCGCGGCGCCCAGTTCGTCAGCGTCGAGGACTCGATGGGCCAGGTGCACTCCTCGCGCGGCGGCCTGCGCCCGCCGGCGCCCGGGCTGCTCTCCGAGGTGGCGATCGTCTGCCGGCTGGCCCGCGCGGTGCTCGGCCCCCGGGACACCGTGCCGTGGGAGGACTTCGCCGCCGACTACGACACCGTGCGGGACCGGATCGCCCGGGTGGTCCCGGGGTTCGAGGACTACAACGACCGGGTCCGCCGCCCCGGCGGCTTCACCCTGCCGCACGGCCCGCGCGACTCCCGGACCTTCCCGACGGCGACCGGGAAGGCCAACTTCACGGTCAACCCGCTCACCGCCCCGGAGGTCCCGCCGGGCCGCCTGCTGCTGCAGACGATCCGCTCGCACGACCAGTACAACACCACCGTCTACGGCCTCGACGACCGCTACCGGGGCATCCGCGGCGGGCGCCGGGTCGTCCTGGTCAACCCCGAGGACGCCGCCGGGTTCGGCCTCGCCGACGGCGCGTACGTCGACCTGGTCAGCGAGTGGAAGGACGGCGTCGAACGCCGCGCCCCGCACTTCCGCGTGGTCCACTACCCCGTCGCCCGCGGGGGCGCCGCCGCGTACTACCCGGAGACCAACGTCCTGGTCCCGCTCGACTCGACGGCCGACATCAGCAACACGCCCACCTCCAAGGCCGTCGTGATCCGCTTCGAACCCGACTCCGGCGCGGAGGTCTGACCACCGCGTACCTCCCGCGGTGCACGGCGGAGAGGCGGCAGTGTGCCCCGCCGGATCCCGGCGGGGCACCGTGCTGTTCGGGGTGTCGTCAGTTCTGGCCGGGCGGCAGGGTGCCGGTCGCCGTGCCGGTCGCCCTACCGGAGGCCGAGGCGGTGCCGGTCGCGGTGGCCGAGCCGGACGCGGCCGGGGTGCCGGTGGGCGTCCCCGTCGGCGTGCCCGTCGGCGTGCTGCTCGGCGGGTCGGTCGGCGTCCCGGTGGGCGTGCCCGTCGGCGTTCCGGTCGGCGTGCCCGTGGGAGTGCCCGTGGGCGTGCCCGTCGGCGTCCCCGTGGGGGTGCCGGTCGGCGTGCCGGTGGGCGTCCCGGTCGGGGTACCGGTGGGAGTCCCCGTCGGCGTCCCCGTGACCGGGTCGGTCGGGGTTCCCGTCGGAGTGCCGGTCGGCGTGCCGGTGCCGTCCGGGGCAGGCGTGCCGGGAGCCGGCGTGCCCGGGGCCGGAGCGGTGCCGGGCACCGGGGCGTCGGTCGGCGCTCCCGGCACCGGAGCGACGGGCACCTGGTTGAGCGGGCTCGGCGCGATCGCGGTGACGGAGTCCCAGCCCGCCGGCAGGTCCGGCACCTTCCAGGCGCCGCCGGCCTCGTCGGCCGCGCCGTCCGGGTCGGGGCGGACGGCGCCGAGGATCGGGTTGCCCCCGATCGGCGCCACCTTGACGACCGAACCCGGCCGGGGCGCGTGGACGACCAGGCCGCCGCCGATGTACATCCCGACGTGTGTGGCGCCCGCGAAGTAGATGATCAGGTCGCCGGCGCGCAGCTGGTTGAGCGGGACGTGCTGGAGCCGGGCCCACTGCTCCTGGCTGGTGCGCGGGATCGGCTTGCCGGCGTGCAGCCAGGCCTGCGAGGTGAGGCCGGAGCAGTCGAAGACGTCCGGTCCGGCGCCGCCCCAGACGTACGGCTTGCCCAGCTGGGCGAGCGCGTAGGCGACGGCGCCCCGGCCGGCCTGCGAGGGGGTGCGCTCGCCCTGGCCGAGCACGCCGGAGGCGAGGAAGGCGATCTGGGCCTCGTCGGCCTTGGCCTTCTCCAGCTTCTCCAGGTCGGCCCGCTGGGCGCCGGTGAGCGAGGAGACCAGCTGCTCGACGGAGGCGAGGTCGGCGGCCATCTTGGCCTTCGCCGTGTCCTGCTGGGTGACCAGGGTCTGCGAGTTCGCCAGCGCCTCCTCGTTCTGCTTCTGCAGTCCGGTGAGCGCGTCGCGGTCGACGGTCAGCTTGTTGAGGAACTCGGACTGGGAGCGGCTGGCCGCGGTCAGCAGCTCGGCGATGGTGACGGCCTCGTACGGGTCCTTGGAGAGCAGCAGCTCGGCGTAGGCGGAGACGGCGCCGTTGCGGTACTGGGCGGCGGCGAGCTGGGCGGCGACGTCGGTGCCGGCGTCGACCTGCTTCTGCTGGCGCTCCAGCTTGCCCTTGAGCTCGGTGAGCGCGGCCTGCTGCTCGGCGACCTTGGCCACCGAGGCGTTGTACTGCTCGGTGGCGGCCTCGGCGCCCTGGTAGAGCGCGTGCAGCTGGTCGAGGAGCGGGCCCAGGGTGGCCCTCGCCTCGGCGAGCGGGTCGGCGCCGGGGTCGGCCCCCGGGACGGTCGGGCCGGTGGTGCCGGGAACCGGCGGCGCGGGGTCGGCGTAGGCCGGTCCGGCCAGCGGCAGGGCGAGCGCGGCGGCCGCGAGGACGGCTCCGCAGCGCAGTGCGGCCCGCACCCAGGGTCGTGTGCCGGTCGACGGGCGTGTGCCTGTCCGCTCCGTGTGCTGCCCAGCCCCGCCCATGGGTCTCGCCCTCCCCGCCCACCTGCCCGTACTCCGGGGTCCCCGGATCCCCGCTGATCCTGCCATGTGTTACTCGCGGGAAACAGACCGCACCCGTACGGCTCGGTGAATTCTACGAGCAGTCTGTGAGACAGCTCTCAACAAAACGGGTGAAGTGGGCGTTTCTCCGCGAATGTCCAGCTCAGGGCAGTGACCGACACGCCCCGGCAAGGCCGTGGCAACCCCGCCGACACCATCGGAACCATGAGTCCGACGCCAGTTCACCTTCCGTTCATCAAGCGTCCCTAGCGTCGCGCACGACACCAACGTCAGTGCGACAACTACGACGATTGTTTGGGTATGGAACACATCTCGTTCCTGGTGGCCGTTGTGATCATCACGGCGCTCGCCTTCGATTTCACCAACGGGTTCCACGACACCGCCAATGCGATGGCCACCTCCATCGCGACGGGAGCCCTTCGGCCCAAGGTCGCGGTCACCATCGCGGCCGTCCTCAACTTCGCGGGTGCGTTCCTCTCCGTGAAGGTCGCCACCACCATCTCGGGCGGCATCGTCAACGAGAAGGCCGGCATCCATCCGGAGATCATCTTCGCCGCCCTGGTCGGTGCCATCCTCTGGAACCTGCTGACGTGGCTGCGCGGCCTCCCGTCGAGCTCGTCGCACGCCCTCTACGGCGGCCTGATCGGCGCCACCGTCGTCGGCGTCGGTGTCAACGGCGTCAACTTCGACACCGTCGTGTCCAAGATCCTCATCCCCGCCGTCGCCTCCCCGCTGGTCGCCGGCCTGGCCTCCTGGGGCGCCACCAAGCTGGCGTTCGCGATCACCCGCAGGAGCAACGGCGGGACGGTCAACAAGGGCTTCAAGACCGGCCAGATCTTCTCCTCCTCGCTGATCTCGCTGGCGCACGGCACCAACGACGCCCAGAAGACGATGGGCATCATCACCCTGACCCTGGTCTCGGTCGGCGCCCTGCCGAAGGGCGCGCTGCCCCCCACCTGGGTCATCATCTCGGCCGGTGCGGCCATCGCGATCGGCACGTACATGGGCGGCTGGCGGATCATCCGCTCGATGGGCAAGGGCCTGGCGGACATCACCCCGCCGCAGGGCTTCGCCTCCGAGTCGGCCGCCGCGACCGTCATCCTCACCTCGTCGCACATGGGCTTCGGCCTCTCCACCACCCAGGTCTGCTCCGGCGGCATCATGGGCGCCGGTCTGGGCGGGCCGAAGGGCCAGCTGCGCTGGAGCCTGGTCCGCCGCATGGTCTACACCTGGGGCCTGACCCTGCCCGCCGCCGCCACGGTGGCCGGCCTCGCGGCCCTCCTCGCCGAGCAGGGCACCTGGGGCGTCGTCCTGGTCGGCGCCGTGCTGGTCGCCGGCTCGGGCGCGATGTGGATCGTCTCCCGCCGCCAGCCGGTCGGCGCGGACAACGTCAACGAGGTCCACGACGTCACCCCGGTCGAGGTGGACCCCGCCACCGCGCCCCCCACCCCGACCCCCGCCTCGACCACGGTCGCGGCCTGACCGCCGCAGGCTGAGGAGCACAGCACCATGCACATCAAGTGGAACGCCCTGGCCCAGACCGCCGGCTTCAGCTTCGGCATCACGGTCGCCGTGGTCACCGTCTTCGCGCTCGGCATCCTGGCGCTGTCGCGTCACGAGGCCGCGCTCACCGCGCGCCGCGAGGCGGCCGGCCCGGGCACCTCGGTGTCCGGCAGCCGGCTGGCCCTGGCCGGCGCGTACGCCTGCTTCGCCGTCTGCGGCGCGGCCGTCCTCTACGGGCTGACGCTGATCGCCGGCCGGTAGCCGCCACGCCCACGGGCGCCGGCACCGGCACACGGGCACGCACCCACACGGCGGGAGGGCCGGGAGTGGATCACCACTCCCGGCCCTCCCGCCTTTCCCCGCCCCCGGTGACCGCTCCCGGCGCCCGCTCCCGGTGACCGGACCCGCGGGCTCGACCCCGGAGCCGCCCCGGCCGGAGCGGCCCACCCGGGTCCGCACTCACTCCCGGCCGGTCCGCAGCACGGTCTCGCGGATGAACAGCACCGTGACGAAGGCCAGCAGCGCGAACGGCGCCGCGACCAGGAAGACCACGCCCACACCGTGCCCGAAGGCGTCGGTCACCAGCGGGACGAGCGGGGCGGGCAGCTTGTGCAGGTCCGGAATGCCGCCGCCGAGCGCACCGCCGCCCGCCGGGACGTGCGCGGCGGCCAGGTTCTCCGTCAGGTAGTGGCCGACCCGGTTGTTCATCAGCGCGCCGAGTGCGGAGACGCCCATCGCGCCGCCCATGGTGCGGAAGAAGGTGACCACCGAGCTGGCCGCGCCGAGCTCGCTGCGCGGCACGGTGTTCTGCACCGCGAGGACGAGGTTCTGCATGGTGAGCCCGAGGCCGATCCCGGTGATCGCCATGTAGAGGGAGAGCAGGCCGTAGTCGGTGTCGGCCCGGGCGGTGCCGAGCAGGCCGAAGCCGACGGCCAGCAGCAGGGTGCCGGCGACCAGGTAGGCCTTCCACTTGCCGTACTTGGTGATGAGCTTGCCCGCGACGGTGGAGGAGACGGCCAGGCCGAGGATCATCGGCAGGGTCATCAGCCCGGCGATGGTCGGGGACTTCTCCCGGGCCAGCTGGAAGTACTGGCTGAGGAAGGTGGTCGCGCCGTACATCCCGATGCCGACCAGGACGCTGGCCAGCGCGGACAGGACGACGGTCCGGTACCGGAACAGGCTCGGCGGGATGATCGGCTCGGCGGCCCGGCGCTCGACCACGACGGCGAGCGCGCCCAGCAGCAGCCCGCCACCGACCATGACCACGGTCTGCCAGGACAGCCAGGCGTAGTTCTTGCCGGCCAGCGTGATCCAGATCATCAGCAGGCTGACGGCGGCGGTGATGACCAGCGCGCCGAGGTAGTCGATCTTCACCTTGCGCCTGACCACCGGCAGCTTGAGAGTGCGCTGCAGCACCAGGATCGCGGCCAGCGCGAACGGGATGCCGACGTAGAAGCACCAGCGCCAGCCCAGCCAGGAGGTGTCGACGATGATGCCGCCGATCAGCGGGCCGCCGATGGTGGCCAGCGCGAAGACGGCGCCGAAGTAGCCGCTGTACCGGCCGCGCTCGCGCGGCGGGACCATCGCCGCCAGGCAGATCTGGGCCAGCGCCGTGACGCCGCCGGCGCCGATGCCCTGGAGGGCGCGGCAGGCGATCAGCTGGCCGGTGTTCTGGGAGAACCCGGCCAGTGCGGAGGAGGCGATGTAGATCACCAGGGCGATCTGCAGCAGCAGCTTCTTGCTGGCGAGGTCGGACAGCTTGCCCCAGATCGGGGTGGACGCGGTGAGGGTGAGCAGGGTCGCGGTGATCACCCAGGTGTAGGCGGACTGGCCGCCGTGCAGGTCGGTCAGGATCCGCGGCAGGGCGTTGGAGACGACGGTCGACGAGAGCACGGCCACGAAGAGACCGAGCAGCAGGCCGGAGAGCGCCTCCATCACCTGCCGGTGCGTCATCGGTTGGTCGGTGGTGGCGGCGACTCCGGTCGAGGCGGGGGCGGTGACGGTCATCGAGGTCCTTAAATTCGTTGCCTGACACAACCATAAGTGGGTTGGTTGACTTGGGCAACATTCGTCAAGGGCAAGTAAAGCCCGGGCCGACCACTCGGCCCGGGCCTCGATCCCGGTGACGCCCCCTCGCGGCGCCTCCCCGCTACGCCTCCTCGCCGCGCCCGCCCGCCACGCCCGACGGGGCGGCCGACGCCACGCCCGACGCCACGCCCGACGCCGCGCCCGACGGGGCGAGCGACGGGACGGCCGCCTCGCCGACCACGTCGTTGAAGCGGTGCAGCAACTCGGCGAACCGGGCCACCTCCTCCGACGACCAGCCGGCCATCAGCTCCCTGACCCGCCCCATCCGGGCGTCCCGGGCCGCCAGGTACCGCCGCCGGCCGTCCTCGGTGAGCGAGACCAGCGCCGAGCGGCGGTCCAGCGGGTCCGCCACCCTGGCGACCAGACCCAGCTCCTCCAGGGCGCGGATCTGCCGGCTGACCGTGGCCTTGCCCACGGCGAAGTGCACGCCGACGTCCGTCACCCGCACCCGGCCGGCCTGTTCGATGTAGCCGAGCATGCTGTACGCCATGCCCTCCAGCTGCGGATGGACCCGCCGGGAGAGCTCCGCCACCCGCGCCCGGCCCCGCCGGAAGAGCACCCCGACCTCGCGCTCCACCGCCAGCAGTGGTTCCTCGTCCTCGTTCGCCGCAGTCACCGCGCCAGTATCGCGCAGCACGAGAACGCCGGACCCGGCGCGGGAGAAACGTCAACGAAACTAGTTCATGCTATTAAGTATCCGGTTTCCCCCGATACGCAAGGAGATGTCGATGACCGCCCCAGGGCAGGGACCAGGGCAGGCCACGGCACCGGAGCAGGCATCACCGCCGGCACCGGGGCAGGGCTTCGCCGCCGAACTGAAGGGCGCGGTCACCCCGCGTGCGGCACTGCTGGTGATCGCCGTGCTCCTCCTCCAGCTCGGCTTCATCACGTCGTACGTCGGGGCGCTCCACCACCCGACCCCGCACGAGCTGTCGATCGCGGTGGTGGCCCCGCCGCAGGTGGCCCCCAAGCTGGTGGAAGGACTGGAGTCCGTCCCGGACGAGGCCGTGAAGGCCGTCACGGCGCCGGACGCGGCCACCGCCACCGAGCAGCTCAAGGACCAGAAGATCTACGCCGCGCTGGTGGTGAACCCGGCCTCCACCGAGGACGTGCTGCTGGTCGCCAACGCACGCGGGCCGTCCGCGGCCCGGGCCGCCGAGAGCATCGTCACCGGCCTGGAGAAGTCCCAGGGCCGGACGGTCAAGGTCGAGGACGTCGTCCCGCTGGCCAAGGGGGACGCCAACGGCCTCTCCTCCTTCTACCTGGTGATCGGCTGGTGCGTCGGCGGCTACCTGGTCGCCTCGATCCTCGGCGTCAGCGCCGGGGCGAAGCCCGCCAACGCCAACCGGGCGGTGATCCGGCTCGGCACCCTGGCCCTGTACTCGGTCGCGGCCGGCATCGGCGGTGCGATCATCGTCCAGTCGGTGCTGGACGCGCTGCCGGGCTCGTTCTGGGGCCTGTCGGCGGTCGGCGCGCTGGTGGTCTTCTCGGTCGGCGCGGTCACCATGGCGCTCCAGTGCCTGTTCGACATCATCGGCATCGGGATCGCGGTCCTGCTCTTCGTGGTGCTCGGCAACCCGAGCGCCGGCGGGGTCTTCCCCCCGCCGATGATGCCGACGTTCTGGCGGGCGATCGGCGCCTGGTTCCCGAACGGCGCCGGGACGGACGCGGCCCGCTCGATCGCCTACTTCGGCGGCTCCGGCCTCGCCGTACCGCTGGTGGTCCTGCTGGTGTGGGCGGCGGTCGGCGTCGCCGTCACCTTCGCCGCCGTACTCCGCCGGCCGGGGCACCTCACCCGCACGCTGACCACGGACTGACGCGGTTCGGCGACCGCACCGGTCGCCGGACGGCACCGGTCGCCGGGCGGCCTCAGTCCTCCGGCCGCCCGGGGTCGGCGATCACCGACCGGACCACGCCGACCGCGGCCCCCAGCAGGGGGCCGCGGCGGCCCAGCCGGGAGACCGTCAGCCGCTCGTCCGTCCAGGGGCGGACGGTCACCCGGGCGGCCAGCTCGGCCCTCATCGCCGGCACCAGCCAGGGCGCCAGCTGCGCGTAGCCGCCGCCCAGCACCACCTCCGCCGGGTCGAGCAGGTTGACCGCACCCGCCGAGGCGATGCCCAGCGCGGCGCCCGCCCCGGCCAGCGCCGCCACCACCTCCTCGTCCCCCGCGGCGGCGCGCTCGGCGAGCAGCGCCACCCAGTCGCCGCGGATCCCCTCCAGTCCGGCCTGGCGCATCACCGCCGCCTCCCCCGCGTACTGCTCCAGGCAGCCGGTCGCCCCGCAGGCGCAGCGCGGCCCGTCCGGGTGGACGGGGACGTGGCCCAGCTCGCCCGCGTAGCCGCGCACCCCGCGCAGCAGCCGGCCGCCGACCACGATCGCCGAGCCGACACCGGCCTCGGCCGAGACGTGCAGGAAGTGTTCCGGCCCGCCGCCCAGCCAGAGTTCGGCGAGCCCGCCGAGGTTGGCCTCGTTGTCGGCCAGGATCGGCAGCTCGGCCAGTTCGTCGGCGTTGGCGGCGCGCAGTGCGAGCCGCAGCTCGGCGGTGACCGGGACGTCCCGCCAGCCGAGGTTGGCGGCCCGCTGGAGCATCGCCCCGTCGCCGCCGACCAGTCCGGGCACGGCCAGGGTCAGCCCGGCCGGGCGCAGTCCGGCGTCGGCGGCGGCGCGGCGGAGCAGCTCGGCCAGGTCGGCCATGACGGCGGCGGGATGCCGGCCCCGGTTGCGGATCTCCTGCCGTCGCCAGGCCCGGACCTCGCCGCGCAGGTCGACCACGCAGGCGCCGAGGTGCTCCACGCCGATCTCGGCGCCGAGGCCCCCGGGGCCGTCCGGGTGGAGGCCGAGCGCCGTGCCGGGCCGGCCGACCTTGCCGCTGGGGGCCGACGGGCCCTCCTCGACCACCAGGCCGGCCGCGATCAGCTCCTCGGCGAGCGAGGAGACGGCCGCCCTGGTCAGCCCGGTGTCGGCGGCGACCTCGGCCCGGGAGCGCGGGGCGCGCGCGATGACCCCGAGCACCAGCGCCAGGTTGGCCCGGCGCATGCCCTGCTGGCTGGCGGGCCCTGACCGGAGACCGTCCGTCTCGCGCATCGCCATCACCCCGATCGGCTTCCGCAGACTCGTTTGCAGCGTAGCCCGGTTTCGCCGACCGCTCCCGGCCGGTCGGGGGCCGGTCGACGGGCCGGCCGGAGGAGCGCGGGCCGGACGCGGGGGCCTGCCGTCAGGGTTGCTCCACCCGGGTGGAGGCGGGCTCGGCGAGCCGGAACACCCACCGCTGCATGGCCCAGAACCGGAAGAGCATCGCCACGAAGGTGCCCAGGACCATCCCGCTGAGGAAGTCGGCCAGTTCCTGGGCGAAGGGGCTGACCCAGGGCTCCCGCAGGTTCAGCATGTACCGCGAGACGATCAGCGGGACGTCGTTGACGGCGATCGCCGCCACGCTGACCAGGAAGTAGAGCAGTGCCTCGCGCTGCCGGCCGTTCGCCCGGAAGGCCCACCGGCGGTTGAACACGTAGGAGACGACGGTGGCCACCACGGTCGCCACGGTGAGGGCCACCACCGGCTTGTGCGCCAGCAGGGTGAGCCGCAGCGAGTAGTTGATCACCACGGTCAGGGCGAAGCACCCGCTGCCGACCAGCAGGAACTTCACCAGCCTCCGGTGCCGGAGCAGGACCGGGCGCAGCCCGGCCGGCACCCGGGCCAGGACGCGCTGCGTGGGGGACGCCATCTCCGCAGTCTGGCACGGGGCCCGCCGCCGTTCCCGCCGGAACCCGTCCGGCGTCCGGGCACGCCGGTGGCCCGGCGGAGGAGTACTCCGCCGGGCCTGTCCCGGGGCCGTTCGGGCCCTTCCCGGGGCCGTTAACGCCCCGCCGGTGGCCGCCCGGCGCCGCCTCAGGCGGCCGCGACCAGCACCTCGGCCGGCTCCAGGGCCAGCCTCAGCACCTCCCGGACGTCCGAGACCGGGTGGACGGTGAGCCGCTCCAGCACCTCGGCCGGGACGTCGTCCAGGTCGGCCTCGTTCCGCCGGGGGATGATCACCGTGGTGACGCCGGCCCGGTCGGCGGCGAGCAGCTTCTGCTTCACCCCGCCGATCGGCAGCACCCGCCCGGTCAGCGACACCTCACCGGTCATCGCCACGTCGGTGCGCACCTTGCGGCCGGAGAGCAGCGAGGCCAGCGCCGTGGTCATGGTGATGCCGGCACTCGGACCGTCCTTGGGCACGGCCCCGGCCGGGACGTGCAGGTGCACGCCGCGGTCGCGCAGCGAGGTGACCGGCAGCTCCAGTTCGGCTCCGCGCGAGCGCAGGTAGGAGAGCGCGATGTGGGCGGACTCCTTCATGACGTCGCCCAGCTGGCCGGTCAGGGTCAGCCCGGTGCCGCCGGTCTCGGCGTCCGCGAGCGAGGCCTCGATGTAGAGGACGTCGCCGCCGGCGCCGGTGACCGCCAGGCCGGTCGCCACCCCGGGGACGGCGGTGCGCCGCTCGGCCGGCTCCTGGGCGGCCTCCGGGACGTGGTGCGGGCGGCCGATCAGGGCGCGCAGGTCGTCGGCGCCGATCCTGACGGGCAGCTCGCGCTCGCCCAGCTCGCTCTGTGCGGCGATCTTGCGCAGCACCCGGGCGATCGAGCGTTCGAGGGTCCGGACGCCGGCCTCGCGGGTGTACTCGCCGGCCAGCCGGCGCAGTGCGGTCTCGTCGACGGTGACCTCCTCGTCCCGGAGGCCGGCCCGCTCCAGCTGACGCGGGAGCAGGTGGTCACGGGCGATGACGACCTTCTCGTCCTCGGTGTAGCCGTCGAGCCGGACGAGTTCCATCCGGTCGAGCAGCGGCTCGGGGATGGCCTCCAGCACGTTGGCGGTGGCGAGGAAGACGACGTCGGAGAGGTCCAGCTCGACCTCCAGGTAGTGGTCCCGGAAGGTGTGGTTCTGGGCCGGGTCGAGCACCTCCAGCAGGGCGGCGGCCGGGTCGCCCCGGTAGTCCGAGCCGACCTTGTCGATCTCGTCGAGCAGGACGACCGGGTTCATCGAGCCGGCCTCCTTGATGGCGCGGACCAGCCGCCCGGGCAGCGCGCCGACGTAGGTGCGCCGGTGGCCGCGGATCTCCGCCTCGTCCCGGATGCCGCCGAGCGAGACCCGGACGAAGCTGCGGCCCATCGCCCGGGCCACCGACTCGCCGAGCGAGGTCTTGCCGACGCCGGGCGGGCCGACCAGCGCGAGCACCGCCCCGCCGGCCCGTCGCCCTCCGCCGCCCTTCCCGGGCAGCGCGCCGTCCCGCCGCTCCTTGCCGCCGCTGCCGGCACCGGCACCGACGTCGGCACCGACCGGCCCGAGCCCCTGCTCGGCCCGGCGCTTGCGGACCGCGAGGTACTCGACGATGCGGTCCTTCACGTCGGCCAGGCCGGCGTGGTCGGCGTCCAGCACCGCGCGGGCGCCGACGATGTCGTAGGCGTCCTCGGTCCGCTCGTTCCAGGGCAGCTCCAGGACGGTGTCCAGCCAGGTGCGGATCCAGGAGCCCTCCGGCGACTGGTCGCTCGCCCGCTCCAGCTTGTCGACCTCCTTGAGCGCGGCCTCGCGCACCTTCTCCGGGAGGCCCGCGGCCTCGACCCGGGCGCGGTAGTCGTCCTCCTCGTCGGCCGGGTCGCCGTTCAGCTCGGCCAGCTCCTTGCGGACGGCCTCCAGCTGGCGGCGGAGCAGGAACTCCTTCTGCTGCTTGGCCACGCCCTCCTCGACGTCCTTGCGGATGGTGTCGTTGACCTCCTCCTCGGCGAGGTGGTCGCGGAGCAGGCCGAGCGCGTACTCCAGTCGGGCGACCTGGTCGGCCTCCAGCAGCACCTTGAGCTTCTGCTCGGCGGTGACGAAGGGCGCGTAGCCGATGTTGTCGGCGAGCTCGCCGACGTCCTCGATGGCGGCGACCCGGTCGACGATCTGCCAGGCGCCGCGCTTGCGCAGCCACTGGGTGGAGAGGTTCTTGTAGTCCCTGACCAGCTCGGCGGCCCGCCCGGCCACGGGGGTGCCGGCCGAGGACTCGCGGAACGGCGTGGTCTCGACCCAGAGCGCGGCGCCGGGCCCGGTGGTGCCGACGCCGATCCGCACCCGCCGCACCGCGCGGACCAGCGCGGCCGGGTCGCCGTCCGCCAGCCGGCCGACCTGCTCGACGGTGGCGAGGGTGCCGGCGGCCGCGTACGAGCCGTCCACCCTCGGGACGAGCAGGACCTGGGGCTTGCCCGTCCCGGCCGCGGCGCGGGCGGCCTCGACGGCGGCGCGGACCTCGGTGTCCTTCAGGTCCAGCGGGACGACCATGCCCGGGAGCACGACCTCGTCGTCGAGCGGCAGCACGGGCAGGGTGAGCGGTGTGGACGTCGATGCCATGATCTCTCCCCAGTCAGCGAACTTGAGTCGACCTGACTAAGGATCTGCGGGCGCCGGATGTTCCCCGCCAGTTGTTCGCCGTGAGCGAACGCGGAGTCGGCGCAGGGAGCGCGCGCGGGGGCTGTCAAAAAGACGCGTCCCGGGGTGGCCGCGGCGGCGTCCGGGCGCCGCCGGCCGGGGCGCCGGCCGGAAGGACGGCCGGAGGGACGGCCGGAAGGACGGAGACGGACGGAGACGGACGGCCGCGGGCTGCACCCGGAAGAGATCGATCGGAAAGCGGCACCGGAACGACACCGGAGCGGCACCGGAGCCACACCACCGGGAGGCGGCCACCGCCGCCGGGCGACGGCCGGCCGGGCGCCTACAGCCGGTCCAGCACCGCGGTCCGGCCGCGCGCGGTCGCCGGCGCCGGCACCCCGGCGGCCGGCGCGACCGCCCGGCCGCGCCCCGGTCCGTGGCCGTCCCAGCGGCGCAGCCAGCGCCAGAGCGCCACCCCGGCCAGCAGCGCCACCGGGTGCCCGACGCCGGTGACCAGGTCGCGGTCGGTCGCGATCTGCTCGGCGATCAGCACGCCGGCCAGACCCAGGCCGAACACCCGGCCGGGCAGGGGGAGCAGCCCGGCCAGTGCGCCGAGGCTGGCCAGCACGCCGTAGCTGACCCCGATGTCCAGGTGGTCGAGCGCCGCGGTCTCCAGGCGCCCGGTCTCCACCGCGGTGATCACCACGGCCTGGGAGAGCAGGGTGGCCGTGACGTGCCCGGCCGCGAAGACCACCGCGGCGCGGACCGCCCCGACCCGGCGCTCCAGTGGCGCGACGGTCAGGGCGAAGGCCCACAGGTAGGGCATCCAGACCGTGCCGGCCACCCAGAAGCCGCTGAGCAGGAGCGCGCGCAGCGGATGGTGCAACAGGTTGTGCCCGTCCGAGCTGGACGCCTCCTGGAGGCGGGCCACCAGTTCCGGATCGGCGAGCATCGCGAACGTGGTGGTGGCGCCGACCACGGCGAGGTAGCCGAGCGCGAAGGGGTTGCGCCGGGGGGTCGGCACCCGGGCCAGCACCCAGGCGAGCGGGCCGGCCCGCAGCCCGTGGCGGAGCATCCCGTACGGCGGCCCGCCCTGCCCGGCGCCGATCCGTCGCCCCGTCATGCCGCCTCCGCTCAGACGCCGCAGCCACCGGCCCCGCCCGGTGCCCAACGTACCGGCGGGCTCCGGCGATCCCACCTCCACGACTTGTCGTGGCCACGGTACGTCCGGCTCCTGGGAGCCGGCTGGGAAAATGCCGTGAGTATTCCGATACCGGTAGAGACCCGACATTGGTCCAGACCATCCCCCTCCCCACAGGGGGGTGGCGCCCCTGACCGGCGGGTTGGTGTCAACTCATGTGCATACGTACCGTTACTGAGTGAAAAATCGCCGGGTAAGGTATCGGCCCGTGCCCACTTCCGAGTGGGTCCGGAAACCGGTCCGACAGGCCGGTCCACGGGCCGGAAACGTCCGGTCCGCCTGCCGGGAAGCATCCTCTGTCCGTACGCTGCGGAGTGTGCGGAAGAGAAGGGCGGTCCACACCCGCCCTCCGACGCCGCACGCGCGACGGGACGGCGGACCCGGCACAGTCCACGACGGAACAAGACTACGAGCGGAGCCTCGCCATCCCCACAGGTGGCCGGCCCGCAGCCCTGGGGGCGGTGGCGTGACCGTGACAGAAATTCAGCAGGACCACCAGAACAACGGCGGCACGGTGAGCAGCCAGCGCAGAGTGCTGGTGGTGGAGGACGAGCCCACGATCGCCGAGTCCATCGCGGCCCGGCTGGGCGCGGAGGGCTTCAAGGTGGCCGTGGCCCACGACGGACCCGGCGCCGTCGACGGCTTCCACACCTGGCAGCCCGACCTCGTCGTCCTCGACATCATGCTGCCCGGCTTCGACGGGCTGGAGGTGTGCCGCCGGATCCAGGCCCAGCGCCCGGTCCCGGTCCTGATGCTCACCGCGCGCGACGACGAGACGGACCTGCTGGTCGGCCTCGGCGTCGGTGCCGACGACTACATGACCAAGCCCTTCTCCATGCGCGAACTGGCCGCCCGGGTCAACGTGCTGCTGCGCCGCGTCGAGCGCGCCCAGCAGGCCGCCCGGACGCCCGCACTGGGCTCGCTGCGCTTCGGCGAGCTGGAGATCGACCACGTCCAGCGCCGGGTCCGGCTGGCCGCGGGCGACGTCCACCTGACGCCGACCGAGTTCGACCTGCTCGCCTGCCTGGCCGCACAGCCGCGCGCGGTGCTCACCCGCGAGCAGCTGCTGGCCGAGGTGTGGGACTGGACCGACGCGTCCGGAACCCGGACCGTCGACAGCCACGTCAAGGCGCTCCGCCGCAAGATCGGCGCCAGCTGGATCCGCACCGTCCACGGTGTCGGGTACGCGCTGGAGGCCCCGCTCTCCTAGCGGCGCCTCGGGCGGCGGGCCTCCGGGGGGCCCGTGTCCCGAACCGCCGTGCGCGCCACCCGAGGGATCACAGCACGCGGGGGATTCACAGGGGACCAATGACCTTTCCACAGCAACGCAACGGGGACACCACCGGCAGCAGGCCGCCCACGCTGGCCACGCGTGCCGCCCGCCGGGTCTGGGCCGACATCCGGCCGCTCGACCCGGTCCGCTCCATCAAGGGCAAACTCGCCCTCCTGGTGATCGTCTCGGTCTTCCTGGCCACCGGCATGGTGGTCGTGGCGATCCGGTCCGAGACCCAGATCCGGATCATCATGATCTTCTCGATGATCGCCTCGCTGCTCTTCATGCAGTTCCTCGCGCACGGGCTGACCGCCCCGCTGCGCGACATGACCGCCGCCGCCCGCGCGATGGCCTCCGGCGACTACACCCGCCGGGTCGAGGTGAACTCGCGCGACGAGATCGGCGAGCTGGCGGCGACCTTCAACCAGATGGCGGCCGATCTCGGAGCCGCCGACCGCCACCGCCGCGAGCTCGTCGCCAACGTCTCGCACGAACTGCGCACGCCGATCGCCGCGCTGCACGCCGTGCTGGAGAACGTGGTCGACGGCGTGGTCCAGCCGAACCCGGCGACCCTGGGTGCCGCGCTGGAACAGACCGAACGGCTCGGCCGGCTGGTCGCCCACCTGCTCGACCTGTCCAAGATCGACGACGGCGTGGTCGACCTGGACGCCCGCCCCTTCGAGGTGCGCGAGTTCCTGGACGGCGTGCTGCGCGGGGTCACCGTGGACGGCGCGACGGCCGGCGGGGCGTTCTCCCGCCGGGGCGACGTCCGGCTCGCCCTGGAGGTCAGCCCGGCCGGCCTGACCGGCGTCGCCGACCCGGAACGGCTCCACCAGGTGGTCGCCAACCTGGTCGACAACGCCTGCAAGCACTCCCCGCCGGGCGGCACCGTGACGGTCCGCGCCCGGCCCGGCGACATGCCGGGCGGGCTCCTGCTGGAGGTGGAGGACGAGGGTCCGGGCATCCCGGCGGCCGACCGGACCAGGGTCTTCGAGCGGTTCAGCCGCAGCGGCACCGCCACGGGGGCCGGGCCGGGTGCCGACGGCGGC
Source organism: Kitasatospora sp. NPDC002965 (assembly GCF_040611255.1). NCBI lineage: Bacteria > Bacillati > Actinomycetota > Actinomycetes > Kitasatosporales > Streptomycetaceae > Kitasatospora > Kitasatospora sp. NPDC002965. The sequence goes on from NZ_JBEXNT010000004.1 coordinate 35,970, forward strand.
ACCGGGCTGGGCCTGGCCATCGCCCGCTGGGCGGTGGACCTGCACGGCGGGCGGATCGAGGTCGCCGAGGCCGAACGCGGCTGCCGGATCGCGGTCCGGCTGCCCGGCCCGCGCTGACCGCGCGGGCGGCCCCCCGTCGACCCCGCACCTCACCGACCCCGCACCGACCCCGCCGGCGGCCCCGACGGCGCTCGCGTCCGCGTTCACCCCGGTGAGTGCGCCGGTGATCCCGCCGGTGTCCCGCAGGCGGTTCCGTCGGAGGCCGCCGCGATGTTCGCGTCGAGCGGACTTCGCCCGCATGTCACAGAAGCGACACAGACATGCGCGGCGGAGTCCGCCGGTCAATCGAATACTTTTGTCCGCTTTTGCCCGCATATGGGGCGCGATCAGGCGCGATCGGTTCCCCTCCGATGCGGCCTTCTAACGCACATTTTCAGCCAACCTGCAGGTCAGGACTGTGATCTGGGCGACGCCTGGGCCCCGGGGACTGCGCGATCACTGGTCAGAGGCGTAGCCTTAATCCCCGCTGTCCAAACATCCCAAAAGGAAGCGGAAGAGGGCGGTTGCCGCCGTGTCGCCACAGTCCCATGAAACCTCCAACAGCTCGGCAAGCTCCACGGGCTTCGGCCCCAATGAGTGGCTCGTCGACGAGATCTACCAGCAGTACCTCCAGGACCCGAACTCGGTCGACCGAGCCTGGTGGGACTTTTTCGCCGACTACAAGCCCGGTACCGAGGTGACCCCAGTGACCCAGGCCGCGACCCAGGTCGGCCCCACGCCGACCCCCGCCGCCGCCCCCGCGCCCGCCGCCGCTGCTGCTCCGGCGGCTCCGGCCCCGGCAGCGCCGGCTCCGGCAGCGCCCGCCGCCCCGGCAGCTCCGGCCGCCGCGGCCCCGGTCGCGGCCCCGGCCCCGGCCGCGCCGCTCGCCGCAGCCCCCGCCGCGCCTCCGGCCCCCAAGGCCGCCGCCCCGGCCGCTGCGCCCGCCACCGACGCGACCGGCCCCGAGCTGGTCCCGCTCCGCGGCCCGGCGAAGGCCGTCGCGACCAACATGGACGCCTCGCTGGAGGTGCCGACCGCGACCTCGGTCCGCGCCGTCCCGGCCAAGCTGTTGATCGACAACCGCATCGTCATCAACAACCACCTGCAGCGCGCCCGTGGTGGCAAGGTCTCCTTCACCCACCTGATCGGGTACGCCCTGGTGCAGGCCGTCAAGGCCTCCCCCGGGATGAACAACAGCTACAAGGTGGAGAACGGCAAGTCCTACCTGGTCAAGCCGGAGCACGTGAACCTCGGCCTGGCCATCGACCTGGTCAAGCCGAACGGCGACCGCCAGCTCGTCGTCGCGGCCATCAAGAAGGCCGAGACCCTCGACTTCTTCGGCTTCTGGCAGGCCTACGAGGACATCGTCCGCCGGGCCCGCGCCAACAAGCTGACCATGGACGACTTCACCGGCGTCACGGTCTCGCTGACCAACCCGGGCGGCATCGGCACCGTGCACTCCGTGCCGCGCCTGATGCAGAACCAGGGCACCATCGTCGGCGTCGGCGCCATGGAGTACCCGGCCGAGTTCCAGGGCTCCGCCCCGGAGACCCTGTCCCGGCTCGGCGTCTCCAAGATCATGACGCTGACCTCGACCTACGACCACCGCGTCATCCAGGGTGCGGCGTCCGGCGAGTTCCTGCGCGAGATCCACCGCCTGCTGCTCGGCGAGAACGGCTTCTACGACGAGATCTTCGAGTCGCTGCGGATCCCGTACGAGCCGGTCCGCTGGGCCACCGACGTCGCCACCACCCACGACGACGAGGTCAACAAGACCGCGCGCGTCATCGAGCTGATCCACTCCTACCGGGTCCGCGGCCACCTCATGGCCGACACCGACCCGCTGGAGTACAAGCAGCGCAAGCACCCCGACCTGGACGTCACCACCCACGGCCTCACCCTGTGGGACCTGGAGCGCGAGTTCGCGGTCGGCGGCTTCGGCGGCCAGCGGATGATGAAGCTCCGCGACATCCTCGGCCTGCTGCGGAACACCTACTGCCGCACCGTCGGCATCGAGTACATGCACATCCAGGACCCGAAGCAGCGCAAGTGGCTGCAGGAGCGCGTGGAGAAGCCGTACACGAAGCCGGAGCGCGAGGAGCAGCTGCGCATCCTGCGCCGCCTGAACTCCGCCGAGGCCTTCGAGACCTTCCTGCAGACCAAGTACGTCGGGCAGAAGCGTTTCTCGCTGGAGGGCGGCGAGTCGCTCATCCCGCTGCTGGACGCCACCATCGACTCGGCGGCCGAGCACCGTCTGGACGAGGCCGTCATCGGCATGGCCCACCGCGGCCGTCTGAACGTGCTGGCCAACATCGTCGGCAAGCCGTACGGCAAGATCTTCGGCGAGTTCGAGGGCAACCTCGACCCGAAGTCCATGCACGGCTCCGGCGACGTGAAGTACCACCTCGGCTCCGAGGGCACCTTCACCGGCCTGGACGGCGAGACCATCAAGGTCTCGCTCGCCGCGAACCCCTCCCACCTGGAGGCCGTGGACCCGGTCGTCGAGGGCATCGCCCGCGCCAAGCAGGACATCCTGGACCAGGGCGGCACGACCTTCCCGGTGCTGCCGATCCAGATCCACGGCGACGCGGCCTTCGCCGGCCAGGGCGTCGTCGCGGAGACCCTGAACATGTCGCAGCTGCGCGGCTACCGCACCGGCGGCACCGTGCACGTCGTGGTGAACAACCAGGTCGGCTTCACCGCCGCCCCGGCGTCCTCGCGCTCCTCGATGTACTGCACCGACGTGGCCCGGATGATCGAGGCCCCGATCTTCCACGTGAACGGTGACGACCCGGAGGCCGTGGTCCGCGTCGCGCGGCTCGCCTTCGAGTTCCGCCAGACGTTCCACAAGGACGTCGTGATCGACCTCATCTGCTACCGCCGCCGCGGTCACAACGAGGCCGACAACCCGTCGTTCACCCAGCCGCTGATGTACGACCTGATCGACAAGAAGCGCTCGGTGCGCAAGCTCTACACCGAGGGTCTGATCGGTCGCGGCGACATCACCATGGAAGAGGCGGAGCAGGCGCTCCAGGACTTCCAGGGCCAGCTGGAGAAGGTCTTCGCGGAGGTCCGCGACGCCGCCCAGGCCCCGGCCCCCGCCACCAACGGCAAGCCGGTCGCCGACTTCCCGGTCAACATCCAGACCGGCATCTCCCAGGAGATGGTCAAGCGGATCGCCGCCTCCCAGGTCAACCTGCCGGACTGGCTGACCGTCCACCCGCGCCTGCTGCCGCAGCTCCAGCGCCGGGCCGCCTCGGTCGAGGACAACACCATCGACTGGGCGACGGGCGAGACCCTCGCCATCGGCTCGCTGCTCATGGAGGGCCACCCGGTCCGCCTGGCCGGCCAGGACAGCCGCCGCGGCACCTTCGGCCAGCGGCACGCCGTCCTGATCGACCGCCAGACCGGCGACGACTACACCCCGCTGCAGTACCTCACCGAGGACCAGGCCCGCTACACCGTCTACGACAGCCTGCTGTCCGAGTACGCGGCCATGGGCTTCGAGTACGGCTACTCGCTGACCCGCCCGAACGCGCTGGTCATGTGGGAGGCGCAGTTCGGCGACTTCGTCAACGGCGCGCAGACCGTGGTGGACGAGTACATCGCCTCCGCCGAGCAGAAGTGGGGCCAGCACTCGGGCGTCACCCTGCTGCTGCCGCACGGCTACGAGGGCCAGGGCCCGGACCACTCGTCCGCGCGCCCGGAGCGCTTCCTCCAGCTGTGCGCGCAGAACAACATGACGGTCGCCATGCCGACCCTGCCGTCGAACTACTTCCACCTGCTCCGCTGGCAGGCGCACAACCCGCACCACAAGCCGCTGGTCGTCTTCACCCCGAAGTCGATGCTGCGTCTGAAGGCCGCGGCGAGCGCCACCGAGGAGTTCACGTCCGGCTCGTTCCGCCCGGTCATCGGTGACAACACCGTCGACCCGGCGAACGTCCGGAAGGTGGTCATCACCGCCGGCAAGTTCTACTACGACGTCGAGGCGGCCCGCACCGAGCGCGGCGTCACCGACACGGCGATCGTCCGGGTCGAGCGGCTCTACCCGCTGCCGGTGGCCGAGCTCCAGGAGGAGCTGGCCCGCTACGGCGAGGACGTCCAGTTCGTCTGGGCCCAGGAGGAGCCGGCCAACCAGGGTGCCTGGCCGTTCATCGCGATGAACCTGGTCGACCACCTCCAGGTCGTCATCGGCCGCAGTGCCAACGGCGCCCGCCTGCGCCGCGTCGCCCGCCCGGCCTCCTCGGCCCCCGCGGTCGGTTCGGCCAAGCGTCACGCCGCCGAGCAGCAGTCGCTGCTGGAGGAGATCTTCACCATCTGACCCTCCCGGTCGGACTCCGGCACCGTCGTACCTCCGGCCCCCCGCGCATCCCTGGTCCCCAGGGCCGCGCGGGGGGCCGGAGGCGTATCACCACGGCGTGTGCGAAGGTCCCAGCTCTGCAACCAAAGCGGTACCGACCTGCGGGGAAGACTGACGGGTCGATAGGTTAAGCCTCGCCAGACCGTCGTCGGGGCCGCCGTCAACGAGCCCGGGACGCGGTCGGACGACCTCACCGCTCTCCCAGGGGGATCTACCGCATGACCGCCGACACGCCGAGGGACGCCTCAGCCACCCCGCTCCCACCGGTCTTCCAGCCGCTGCACCCGGACGACCCGAGGGAGGTGGGCGGCTACCGGCTGTTCGCCCGGCTCGGGGCCGGCGGCATGGGCCGGGTCTACCTCTCCTACACGCCCGGCGGCCGGCCGGTGGCGCTCAAGGTGGTCCGCCCGGAGTTCGCCGAGGACAGCGAGTTCCGCCGCCGCTTCGCGCAGGAGGTCTCCAACGCCCAGCGGATCCACGGGCTCTACACCGCGCAGGTGATCGACTCCGGCGGCCTGGACGGCGACGCCCCCTGGCTGGTCACCGCGTACGTCCCCGGCCCCTCGCTCCAGCAGGTGGTGCGCGAGAACGGCGCGCTGCCGGTCCGTACCGTGCTGCTGCTGATGGGCGGCGTCGCCGAGGCCCTCCAGGCGATCCACAGCGTCGAGGTGGTCCACCGCGACCTCAAGCCGGCCAACGTCCTAGTGGCCGGCGACGGCCCGCGCGTGATCGACTTCGGCATCGCCCGGGCCGCCGACGCCACCGCGCTCACCGGCACCGGCTACCGGATCGGCTCGCCCGCCTTCATGTCCCCCGAGCAGGCCCAGGGCCGCCCGGTCACGCCGGCCACCGACGTCTTCGCACTCGGCGCGCTGGCCGCCTACGTGGCCGCCGGCTCCGCACCGTTCGGCGACGGCCCGGACACCGCGGTGCTCTACCGCGTGGTGCACGAGCAGCCCGACCTGGACGCCGTCCCGGCCGACCTGCGCGAGCTGATCCTGCGCTGCCTGGCCAAGTCCCCCGAGGACCGGCCCCGGCCCGCCGAGATCATCGAGATCGCCCGCAACCACCCGGCCGTCGGCGGCCAGCTGCGGTTCTCGGACGACTGGCTGCCCCGGCAGGTCAACACCGAGATCACCCGCCGCTCCGACCTGCCGAAGACGCCGCCCACCCCGCTGCCGGCCGCGCCCACCGCTCCCCCCGCCCCGGCCGGTCCGCCGACCGCCCCGCCGCAGCCGGCGACCGTCCCCACCCACCCGGGCACCGCGCCCTCCTTCGGCCCGCCCACCGGCTACGGACCCACCCAGCCGGCCACCCCGCCCACCGGCTACGGCCAGGCCCACCAGGCCACCCCGCCGCCGGGCTTCGTCCCGCCCGCGCTCGGCGCGTACGGCGCCGCGCAGTCGCCCACCGAAGCGCCCACCGGCCCGCTGCTCCCCGCACCGCCGACCGTCCAGCTGCGCCAGGAGCCGCCGTCCTACGACACCCCGCCGCCGGGACCGGTGGTGACGGACACACCGGCGGCGCCGGAGCCGAAGCGCAAGGGCGTCTCCTGGAAGGTGCTGCTGACCGTCGCCCTGGTGATGGCGCTCGGCGGCACCGCGGGCGGTGTGGTGCTGATGGACCGGATGGACAAGTCGAAGAAGGACGAGGCCAGGACGAGCTCCGCCCCGAGCGCGCCGGTCACCCAGCAGCCCGCCGCCCTGCCGACCACTCCGGTGGAGACGACCCCGACCGCCACGACGGGCGGCTCGTCACCGAAGGCGAGCCCGTCCGCGACCTCCGCACCGGTCAGCGCCGTGCCCCTGCCCGGCTCGTCCAGCGCCTCCGGGGTCACCGCCCCGGCCCGGCCGACCGGCTACCAGCTGGTGATCGACAAGAAGCCGCTCTCGATCCCGGGCGCCGAGTACTCCAGCGAGGCGTACCGGATCGACCTGACCACCGGCAACGTGGTGCCGCGCGGCTCCGACCTGAAGTGGGGGCTCGGCCTGACCCGGGAGTCCACCTCCAGCGGCAGCCGGGCCGACTCCTTCGCCAGCTCCGGCGACAGCAAGTCGGACTTCGCGGTCATCACCGAGGCGGCCGTCACCCCCGAGCAGTGCGCGGCGGCGATCGACTCCCGTCCGGACACCGACCTGACCTTCAACCGGGTCACCCCGGGCCGGCTGCTCTGCATCCGCGACCGCGTCACCCGCAACATCGCCATCGCCGCGGTCGAGGTCGCGGACGCCACCACCGGTGCGGCCAAGGTGAACCTGTCCACCTGGCGCGCCAGCTGACCGGACTATCCTGACCAGGTCGAATCCCCACCGGACCGGAGCGAACCGTGTACTTCACCGACCGCGGCATCGAGGAGCTGCAGAGCCGGCGCGGCGACGAGGAGGTCACCTTCGAGTGGCTGGCCGAGCGCCTGCGCGAGTTCGTCGACCTCAACCCGGACTTCGAGGTCCCGGTCGAGCGGCTGGCCACCTGGCTGGCCCGGCTCGACGACGAGGACGACGACTGACCCGGTAGGCCGTCCTCGCAGGCCGGCTGGGCGAAGGGCCCGGAGAGCACCCGCTCTCCGGGCCCTTCGCCGTCCCCCGTAGGGGACGGCTCGGGGTGGGCTCCGGGTCCGCTCCGGGTCGGGGTCCGGCCGGATTCCCTTGACTTCACCGTCACGCGATATATCGTCTTTAGAGAGAGAACGCGATACATCGCGAGTCATCTACGGGAGGCGGCAGAGATGAGCCAGTGGACGGTCGAAGGACCTGACAGGATCACCATCGAGGAGGCCGTCCGGACCCTCCAGGTGCGGATCATCGACGGCACGGTGAACGTGGTGGCCGCCGAGGGGCCCGCCCGCCTGGAGGTCACCGAGCTCAAGGGCGAGCCGCTGCACGTCACCCTGGTCGACGGTGTCCTCACCGTCACCTACAAGGACCTCAGCAGCTGGAACGAGTTCGGCGACGTCCTCAAGTCGGTCGAATCGGTGAAGGGCTTCTTCACCTCGTTCAAGCGCAAGCGGACCGCCGAGGTCACCCTGACCGTGCCCGCCGGCACCGAGGTCAAGGTCGGCACCGTCTCGGCCGCGACGACGGTCTCCGGCTTCACGGAGCGCGTCTCGGCGCAGACCGCCAGCGCCGACGTCACCCTCGTCGGCCTGGCCGGCCGCACCGACGTCAACACCGTCACCGGCGACGTGGACGCCCAGTCGGTGGCCGGCCGGCTCAAGCTGAACACCGTCTCGGGCCGGCTCACCGTGGTCGCCGGCACCGCGGAGAAGGTGTCGGCCAACGCCGTCACCGGCGCGGTCACCCTGGACCTCGCCGCCGCCACCCCGACCGAGATCAAGGTCACCACGGTCAGCGGCGCGGTCGGCGTCCGGCTGCCGTCGCTGGCCGACACCAAGGTCGAGGCCGGCACCACCAGCGGCGACCTCTCCTCCACCTTCGAGCAGCTGAAGGTCGGCGGCTCCTGGGGCACCAAGCGGCTCTCCGGCCAGCTCGGCGACGGCAAGGGCAGCCTCTCCGTGACCACCGTCTCCGGCGCCGTCACCGTCCTGCACCGGCCCGACGCCGAGGAGGACGCCCCGGCCGTGGTGCGGGAGCTGCCCGCCCCGGCCGACCTCACCAAGGGCCCCGACCTCACCAAGGAGGTCTGAGATGACCCCCGTCTTCGGCCACGGCCGGCTTCGCCTCTACCTGCTCAAGCTGCTGGACGAGGCCCCGCGGCACGGCTACGAGGTGATCCGCCTGCTGGAGGAGCGCTTCCAGGGCCTGTACGCGCCCTCGGCGGGTACCGTCTACCCGCGGCTGGCCAAGCTGGAGCAGGAGGGCCTGGTCACGCACAGCACCGAGGGCGGCCGCAAGGTCTACCGGCTCACCGACGCCGGCCGGGCCGAGCTGGAGGCCCGCCAGGGCGAGCTGGACGACCTGGAGCTGGAGATCCACGACTCGGTGGCCCAGCTCGCCGGGGCGATCCGCGAGGACGTCCGCGACAGCGCCCAGGACCTGCGCGAGGAACTGTGGGGCGCGGCGGCGAAGCAGGCCCGGCGGCGCGCCTCCGGTGACGGGGACGCGACCGGGGACGGGGACGGGGACGAGGGCACCACCGGGGACGGCAGCCCGTGGGCCGGACCGTGGAGCGACAGGGCCGCCTGGCAGCGGGCCAAGGACGAGTTCGCCGAGTTCAAGCGGCAGGCCAAGGAGCAGGCCAAACGGGCCAAGGAGCAGGAGAAGGCCGCCAAGGCCAAGGCCAAGGCGGCCGAGGAGGAGGCCCGCCGGCTGCGCGAGCAGTCCCGGGCGGCCCGCACGGCCGCGCAGCAGGAGGCGCTGCGGATCAAGCGCCGGGTCGAGCAGCAGGTCCGCGACCACGCCGCCCGCGGCGACTGGCCGACCGGGCTGGCCGAGGGGCTCTCCGAGCTGACCAGGGGCCTGGCCGGGCTGGCCGACGCGGCCCGCTGGGGCCAGCAGGCCGACGACCGGGCCGAGGAGCGGGGCGAGCGGCCCGCCGACCGGCCGGCCGGAGCGCCCACCGAGAAGGTCACCGTCACCCGGATCGACCTCGACAAGGACGAGCCGACCGGCGCGGCCCCGGCCGACCTGCCGGCGTGGGCGGCCACCGACCCGGCCGGTGACCCGGCCCGGGAGCTGGAGCGGCTGCTCGACCGGTTCCGTGACCAGGTCCGCGACGCGGCCCGGGACGGCGGCGTGTCCGCCGACCGGCTGGCCGAGGCCCGCGCGGTGCTGGGCGCCGCCGGCGAGCGCCTGAAGCGGCTGCTGGGCTGACCCCGGCACCATCGGGTCCGGCATCCCCGCGGGGGTGCCGGACCCGCGCGCGTCACGGGGTCAGGACGATCTTCCCGAAGACGTCGCCCCGCGCGAGCCGGGCGAAGCCGTCCCGGGCGTCGGCCAGCGGGAGCACCGAGTCGATCACCGGGCGGACGCCGGTGGTGGCGCAGAACGAGAGCAGCCCGGCCAGTTCGTCCCGGTCGCCCATGGTGGAGCCGACCACCTTCAGCTCCAGGAAGAAGATCCGGTTCAGCTCGGTGGCGGCCGGGTTGGGGCCGGAGGTGGCCCCGGAGATGACGATCGTGCCGCCCGGGCGGAGCGACTTCACGGAGTGGGACCAGGTCGCGGCGCCGACCGTCTCCATCACCGCGTCGACCCGCTCGGGCAGTCGGGCCCCGGCGGGGAACGCCGCGTCGGCGCCGAGCTCCACGGCCCGGGCGAGCTTGGTCTCGTCGCGGCCGGTGACCCAGACCCGCAGCCCGGCCGCCTTGCCGAGGACCACCAGCGCGGTGGACACACCGCCGCCGGCGCCCTGCACCAGGACGGTGTCCCCCGGCCGCACCCCGGCGTTGGTGAACAGCATCCGGTAGGCCGTCAGCCAGGCGGTGGGCAGGCAGGCGGCCTGCTCGAAGGAGAGCCCGGCGGGCTTGGGCAGCAGGTTCCAGGTGGGGACGGCCACCTGACGGGCGAAGGTGCCCTGGTAGCGCTCGGTCAGGATCGAGCGGGGCTCGTCCGGCCCGACGCCGTGGCCGGACTGGCCGATGACCGAGTGCACGACCACCTCGTTGCCGTGCTCGTCGACCCCGGCCGCGTCGCAGCCCAGGATCATCGGCAGCTTCCCGGCGGGCAGGCCGACCCCGCGCAGCGACCAGAGGTCGTGGTGGTTGAGGCTGGCGGCCCTGACCGTGACCACGCTCCAGCCCGGACGGGCCTGCGGCTCGGGGAGCTCGCCCAGCTCCAGCCCGCCGAGCGGGTCGTCGGCGTCGATTCGTGCGGCGTAGGCAGCAAACATGATCCGGACGATAGCGGCGGGCGCCCGGGGCCGGAACCGCGCGTACGTGTGACGCGCGTCCCGGGGAGGGGGAGCGCCCCCGCGAGGGCGGCGCTCCCCCGGCGCGCGTCAGCGGCGGGCGACGCCCTCCGCGCGGGCGGCCTCGGCGACGGCCTTGCTGACCGCCGGGGCGACCCGCTCGTCGAACGGCGAGGGGATCACCTTCTGCGGCGTCAGCTCGTCCGCCACCACACCGGCGAGCGCCTTGGCCGCGGCCAGCTTCATGCCCTCGGTGATCCGGGTCGCCCGGACCTGCAGGGCGCCGGCGAAGATGCCCGGGAAGGCCAGCACGTTGTTGATCTGGTTCGGGAAGTCGCTGCGCCCGGTGGCCACCACGGCCGCGTACCGGTGCGCGACCTCGGGGTGGATCTCCGGGTTCGGGTTCGCCATGGCGAAGACGAACGCGCCCGCGGCCATGGTCGCGACGACCTCCTCCGGCACCGTGCCGCCGGAGACGCCGATGAAGACGTCGGCGCCGGCCAGCGCGTCGGCCAGCGAGCCCTTGAGGCCGGCCCGGTTGCTCAGCGCGGCGATCTCCGCCTTGACGTCGGTGAGGTCGCCACGGCCCTCGTGCACCACGCCCTTGCGGTCGCAGACCGACACGTCGCCGATGCCGGCGGCCAGCAGCATCTTGGCGATCGCGATACCGGCCGCGCCGGCGCCGGAGATGACGGCCCGCAGCGAGCCGATCTCACGGCCGGTCACCTTGGCCGCGTTCCAGAGCGCGGCGGTGGTGACGATGGCGGTGCCGTGCTGGTCGTCGTGGAAGACCGGGATGTCCAGGGCCTCCTGGAGCCGGCGCTCGATCTCGAAGCAGCGCGGGGCGGAGATGTCCTCCAGGTTGACCCCGCCGAAGGACGGCGCGAGCCGGACCACGGTCTCGACGATCTCGTCCACGTCGGTGCAGGCCAGCGCGATCGGGACGGCGTCCACGCCGCCGAACTGCTTGAAGAGGATCGCCTTGCCCTCCATGACCGGGAGGGACGCCTCGGGGCCGATGTCGCCGAGGCCGAGCACGGCGGTGCCGTCGGTGACCACGGCCACCGTGTTGGCCTTCCAGGTGTAGTCGTTCACCAGCTCGGGCTGCTCGGCGATGGCCGTGCAGACGCGGGCGACACCGGGGGTGTAGGCGAGGGACAGGTCGTCCGCGTCGCGCACCGGGACGGTCGCCCGGACCTCCATCTTGCCGCCGCGGTGGAGCGCGAACACGGCATCGACCGGATCGTCGGTGTCCTGAGTAGTGCTGTGGATGATCTCCGCTGCCACGATGACCTCTTCGTCATTGATCGAGCGAGGGCACGCGGCCGACGGAGCGGACGGCCCGGCCTGGACCGACGTCCGGTCAGCGGTGACCGGTCACCGGTGTCCGGGGACGCCGGGACGTCCCCGGGAAGGCCGGGTCGGGGCGCCGCCGTCGGGCGTGCGCCCTCGGATGAGGGTTTTATTCGAGTTTTCTGCTGCGCCTGGTCTGCGTCGTGCTTCCGCGCCGAGCGTAGGTCGGAGAGAGGCATCGCACCCATGCCTTTTCGTCCAAGTCACATACCGGTCGTACGCCTCACGGCCACCCTGAGGAACCAGGCGTCGCGAGCACCGGCCCCGGCGGCGGCAATGGCGAACGAGCACGCACACCCGCAGGAGTGAACGCAGACACGGAGGGAGGCCGGTGCCTCGGATACGGAGTCGACGTCATGGACTTCCGTTCCTGCGCACCCCGAGCCGGTTGCGGCTCGGCGGTCTGGTTCGAGCGTCGGGGGTCACCCGGTACCGAATTCTGACACACCCGCCCACGGGACCGGCAGAGCGGGATGGGAGGATCCCTCATCCCGCCATCTCGCGTACACCTCCGCGATGCCGCGGTGCCACTCCATCCCTCCCACAGGAGTACCCCCATGCATCACCGTCCCCACTCCCGACGACCGGCCGCCGCCGCACTCGCCCTGGCCACCGCCGGAGCCCTGCTGCTGAGCGGCTGCGGCGGCGGCGGCGACGAGCAGGCCGCGCAGGACCCGCTCCAGGAGATCCGGGGGAAGATCCCGAAGGCCCAGCAGACCGCGAAGGCGCTCCGGATCGGCATGGACGTGAACTACCCGCCGGTGCAGTTCCGCGGCGCCGACGGCAAGCCGGACGGTCTGGACCCCGACATCGCGGCGGCGCTCGGCCGGATCCTCGACCTGCGGATCGAGTACGTCGACACCCCGTTCGACAAGCTGATACCGGAGCTGCACAAGAAGCAGTTCGACGTGGTGATGTCCGCGCTGAGCGACATCCGCCAGCGCCGGGAGGGCATGGACGACCAGGGCAGACCGACGGGCCCCGGCGTGGACTTCGTGGACTACTTCATCGCCGGCACCTCGCTGGTGGTGCCGAAGGGGAACCCGAAGGGCATCCGCACCCTGGACGACCTCTGCGGCCGGACCGTCGCCGTGCAGCAGGGCACCACCCAGGACGAGATCGTGGCCCGGCAGGTCACGGCCTGCACCCGGGCCGGCAAGCCGCTCACCGTGCACAAGTTCGACACCGACGCCAAGGCGCTGGCCGAGGTCGCCTCGGGTGCGTCGCAGGCCGGACTGAACGACTTCCCGGTGGCCGCCTACGCGGCGAAGAACACCGACGGCGGCAACCGCTTCGAGGTGACCGGCTCGCAGTCCCGGTCCAACCCGTACGGGATCGCCCTGCGCAAGGAGGACACCGAGCTGCGGGACGTCCTGGCCAAGGCGGTCGACCAGCTGATCCGCAGCGGCGAGTACGACAAGATCCTCGCCAAGTGGAACGTCTCCGCGGGCGCGGCCCAGAACGCGGTGGTCAACGGCGGAATCTGAGCGGGAACGGAGCACGGGGCCCGCGTCCGGGCGGGCGCGGCGGGGCAGCCGCAATTCGGGCGAGAGCGCGGGCGGGCCTCCGGGCGGACCGCACGGGGGTCTGCATACTTATACACAGGGTGACAGGGACACGGTATCCGTCCGAATAGCGGACGGCACGCCCCCTCGTTATCCGATTTTGATCTGAATAAGGACCACCCGCCCGTCATCAGATGGCAGGATTCCCCCCATCTCGGATCGAGCCGGCCACTGGTCGAGGCGGTTCGGTCAAACGCCCACCTCGGCGGACGGTGGCGGAGAGCAGTACCTCGTACCACCCTGCGCAGTCACCCTGCCCCACCCGTACAGCGCCGTACGGCCTACTGCCCCGGTGTGCCGCCCCCCGCGGTGCGCTCCGCCCGACCTCTCCCTCAGGAGGAGATCTCCCCCATGATCGTCCGTACCCAGCGCACCCGTCTCCTCGCCGGCGCGGCCGTGCTCGCGTCCGCGTCGCTCGTGCTGACCGCCTGCGGCAGCAGCAAGGAGGAGAGCAGCGGCGCGCCGAATGCCTCCGCAACCGTCAACGAGGTGAAGGTCGACGAGAAGCTGACCGCGCTCGTCCCGGCCGACGTCAAGTCCGCCGGCAAGATCGTGGTCGGTACGGACGCCTCGTACGCGCCGAACGAGTTCAAGGACGACAGCGGCAAGATCGTCGGCATGGACGTCGACCTGGCCAACGCCGTCGCGGCCAAGCTCGGCCTCAAGGCCGACGTCCAGGACTCGCAGTTCACCGCGATCATCCCGGGCATCCAGTCGAACAAGTTCCAGCTCGGCATGTCGTCCCTCACGGACAACAAGGAGCGCGAGCAGACCGTCGACCTGGTCACCTACTTCAACGCCGGCAGCGCGATCGCGGTCAAGAAGGGCAACCCGGACAAGATCAACGCCGACGACCTCTGCGGCAAGAAGATCGCCGTCCAGACCGGCACCACCCAGGCCCAGGAGATCACCGACACCCGCAGCCCCGCCTGCGTCAAGGCCGGCAAGCCGGGTGTCGTGAACGACGGCGACAAGTTCGACCTGCAGACCGACGTCACCAACGCGGTGGTCTCCGGCCGCGACCAGGCGATGATGGCCGACTCCCCGGTCGTCGACTACGCGATCAAGCAGTCCGGCGGCCAGCTGGAGAAGCTCGGCTCCACCTACGACTCGGCCCCCTACGGCATCGCGCTCGCCAAGGGCTCCGCGCTCGCCCCGGCCGTCCAGGGCGCCGTCCAGTCGCTGATCGACGACGGCACCTACAAGCAGATCCTCGCCAAGTGGGGCGTCGAGGCCGGCGCCCTCGACAAGTCCACGCTCAACGGCGCCGTCAGCTGACCCTCCGCCGGATTCCTCTCTCCCCCGAGGCCACACCGTGAATTCTCTGGACAAGGGGCACGCGGAGAAGGGACGGCCTGAGACCATCAAGGCCGTCCCGGTCCGCCACCCCGGACGCTGGGCGGGCGCCGTCGTCATCGCCGTCCTCGGCGCGATGCTGCTGAGCGCCCTCTTCACCAACCCCGCTTTCAAGTGGGACATCGTCGGGAAGTACCTCTTCCACGACAGCATCGTGCACGGCATGCTCGTCACGCTGGAGCTGACCGCGCTCGCCATGATCATGGGTGTGGTCGGCGGCATCATCCTCGCGGTGATGCGGCTCTCCCGGAACCCGCTGCTCTCCGGCACCGCCTGGATCTACATCTGGATCTTCCGCGGCACGCCGGTCCTGGTGCAGCTGGTCTTCTGGAACTTCCTCGGCCTGATCTGGGCCAAGCTCTCGATCGGCGTGCCGTGGGGACCGGAGTTCTGGTCCGAGTCCACCAACGTGCTGATCCCGACCTTCGTCGCCGCCCTGCTGGGCCTCGGCCTGAACGAGGCCGCCTACATGGCGGAGATCGTCCGCGGCGGCATCCAGTCGGTGGACGAGGGCCAGGCCGAGGCGTCGCACGCGCTCGGCATGAGCCAGTTCCAGACCATGCGGCGGGTCATCCTGCCGCAGGCCATGCGGGTGATCATCCCGCCGACCGGCAACGAGACCATCTCGATGCTCAAGACCACCTCGCTGGTCTCCGTGATCTCCCTGGAGGAGATCTTCCGCGCCGGTCAGATCATCTACTCTCGGAACTACCAGAACATCCCGATCCTGATCGTGGTCAGCCTCTGGTACCTCGCCTTCACCTCCGTGCTGACCGTCGGCCAGTACTACATCGAGCGGCACTACGCCCGCGGCTCCAACCGGACCCTCCCGCCCACCCCGCTGCAGCGACTGCGGGGCCTGTTCGCCGGGAAGCCCACCCCGAAGACCCAGTCCGACGTGGTCCCGGGGCTTGAGGGAGGTGGTCACGTATGACCGATCTGACCAAGCCGACCGCCGACGCCGCCCAGGGCGGCCCGATGGTCCGGTCCGAGAACGTCCACAAGTCCTACGGCACCGTCCAGGTCCTCAAGGGCATCGACCTGGAGGTCAAGCAGGGCGAGGTGTTCTGTCTGATCGGCCCCTCCGGCTCCGGCAAGTCGACCTTCCTCCGGTGCATCAACCACCTGGAGAAGATCAACGGCGGCCGGCTCTGGGTGGACGGCGACCTCGTCGGCTACCGCCAGAAGGGCGACAAGCTCTACGAGCTCAAGGACAGCGAGGTCGCGCTGAAGCGGCGCGACATCGGCATGGTCTTCCAGCGCTTCAACCTGTTCCCGCACATGACCGCCATAGAGAACGTCATCGAGGCGCCGGTGCAGGTCAAGGGCGAGAGCAGGAGCTCCGCCCGGGAACGCGGGATGGCGCTGCTGGAGCGGGTCGGTCTGGCCGACAAGGCCAAGAACTACCCGTCCCAACTCTCCGGCGGCCAGCAGCAGCGGGTGGCGATCGCCCGGGCCCTGGCCATGAAGCCCAAGCTGATGCTCTTCGACGAGCCCACGTCGGCACTCGACCCCGAGCTGGTCGGCGACGTCCTCGACGTCATGCGCGGCCTCGCCGAGGAGGGGATGACCATGGTGGTCGTCACCCACGAGATGGGCTTCGCCCGCGAGGTCGGCGACGCGCTGGTGTTCATGGACGGCGGCGTCGTCGTCGAGTCCGGCAACCCGCGCCAGGTCCTCACCGACCCGCAGCACGAACGCACCCGCGCGTTCCTCTCCAAGGTGCTCTGAGCACGTCCACGTCGGCGCCCGGCAGGCCCGCCCTGCCGGGCGCCGACGTTTTCCCCGCACAGGTAATAGGCTGGACGCAGTCAGCCCGTTACCAACCCCTGGAAGGACCCCCGTGGAGCTCGCCTCGTACGCCGATCTGGCCGTCCGGCTGGTGAACACCGAGGAGCCCGAGCGCGGCACCGACTCGCTGACCTCGGTGGATGCGGTGCGCGGACTGTTCTCGGACTCGTCCCGGGCCCGCGACCTCGCCGACGAATCCGACCTGCCCCGGCTGCGGGCCGTCCGCACCCGGCTGCGCGGAGTCTTCGAGGCCGCCGCCGAGGGCGACGAGTTCCGCAGCGTCGACCTGCTGAACAGCCTGCTCATGGAGTTCCCGGTCAGCCCGCTGGTCTCCGGCCACGACTACCTGGACGCCGCCGGCCGGCCCCGCTGGCACCTGCACCTCGCCGACAACTCCCCCACCGCCACCGCGCACTTCAGCGCCGTCGCCTGCATGGGCCTGGCCGTCCACCTGACCGAGACGGGCGCCGACCGGCTCGGCATCTGCCAGGCCGCACCCTGCCGCAACTCCTACCTGGACACCTCGACCAACCGGTCCCGGCGGTACTGCTCCGACCGCTGCGCGACCCGCGCCAACGTCGCCGCCTACCGGGCCCGCAAGCGGCTGGAGGCCCAGGAGGCCGCCACCGCCGGCCAGGGCTGAGGGCCCGGACCTACGCCCGGCTCCCCCGGATCTCCTCCGGGCGGACCCAGACGCCGCAGCGCCGGGCCAGGCCGGGGATCCGGGCCAGCGGGGTGGAGAGCAGCAGGCGCTCCAGCCCGCGGCCGGGGGCCAGCCAGGCCGGGCGCGGGCGCAGCCGCAGCAGCACCCGGCCGAGCACCAGCTCGTCCGGGACCGCGCCGTAGCTGCGGCTGTCGCTGTCGACCGGCCGGTTGTCGGAGAGCAGCCACCAGCCCGTGGGGCGCCGGGCGTCGGCCCGTTTGACCACCAACAGGTCCTGCTGGAACGGGTGACGGAACACCACCACCGCGCCCGGCCTGATCCGTGCCCCGTACCGGACCAGCAGCTGGTCCCCCTCCCGCAGCGTCGGCACCATCGAGTCGCCCGCCACGTCGATCAGCCCGAACGGCGCGCCGCCCCCCGGGGCGCCGTCCTCCGGTTCCGCGCTCCGTGCCACGACTCGTCCTCCCGGCTCGCGCCCGCGTCCTCGGCTCCCAAGTCTGCCGTACGGACCGTCACCCGCCGGTGTCCGGATTGGCCGGGTTCCGGCTCGGCCTTTTGCCCTAGGCCCGCCGCCCGATCGCGAAACCCCGCGACCGGCGGGGTAATCTCGGCCGCGGGAAGACGATCTAAGGAAGGACTCCCATGTTCTCTCGTCTGTTTGCACCGCGTGCCACCGCGCACGCCCACTGCGACCTGCCCTGCGGCGTGTACGACCCCGCCCAGGCGCGGATCGAGGCCGAGTCGGTGAAGGCCACCCAGGAGAAGTACCAGGCCAACGAGGACGCGCACTTCCGCGCTCGCGCCGTCATCATCAAGGAGCAGCGCGCGGAGGCCGTCAAGCACCACATCTCGGTGCTCTGGAGCGACTACTTCAAGGCCCCGCACTTCGAGAAGTACCCGCAGCTGCACCAGCTGATCAACGACACCCTGAAGGCCGCCTCGGCCGCCAAGGCGTCGACCGACCCGGCCACCGGCCAGGCGCTGCTCGACCTGATCGCCGAGGTCGACAAGATCTTCTGGGAGACCAAGCAGGGCTGACCCCCGGTCAGCACCCCTCGGCCGCCCCCGTCCGCACCGCCGGACGGGGGCGGCCGTGCGTTCTCCGCGGGTCGGGCCCCGCCGCCGCCCAGGCCCGCGTCCGCGACCTGCCCGGGCGGTCCGCGTCCGCACCCGGCCCGGTAAGGGTTACCTGACCGGAGCGCTTGTTATGCTGCCTGGGCGTCCCGAGGGGAAGCCGGTGCGAATCCGGCGCTGACCCGCAACGGTGAACGGTGCCCCGCACCGTGAGTCCGACCGCCCCGGGGCGCCGACCTCCCGACAACTCGCCGTGGACTGCGAGGGGATGCCGCCCCGGCGTACCCTCCGCCCGGACGTGCCGCCCCGCGCCGCCCCGGCCCGAGGCGAAGGCGCGCCGCTTGTGAGCACCACCGCCACCGCACCCCCGATACCGGCCGCCGCGCCGCCCGCGCCCGGGACACGCCGGACACCCACCGCGCCGCTGGCCGCCGGCCTGGCCGCGGCCCTGCTGCTCTCGCTGGTCTGCGCCGTGGCGGTGGGCTCCTCCGGACTCGGCTGGGCCCGGGTGCTGCGACTGCTCGGCGCCGGCCTGACCGGCGGCCGGCTGGAGGCCGACGAGGCCGCCGCCTACGCGATCGTCTGGGAGATCCGGCTGCCGCGTGCCGTCCTCGCCGCCGTGGTCGGCGCCGGACTGGCCGCCACCGGGGTCGCGGTCCAGGCGATGGTCCGCAACGCGCTGGCCGACCCCTTCGTGCTCGGCATCTCCTCCGGCGCCTCGGTCGGCGCCAACGCCGTGCTCATGCTGGGCGCCTTCGCCTCGCTCGGCGTCTGGGCGCTCTCCGTCTCCGCCTTCGGCGCGGCCCTGCTCGCCATGGTGCTCGTCTACCTGACGGCCCGTACCGCCTACGGCCTCACCCCGCTGCGCCTGGTGCTGACCGGCACCGCGATGTCCTACGGCTTCTCCGCCGTCACGGCGCTGATGGTGTTCGCCGCCGCCCGCGGCGAGGCCGCCCGCTCCGCCATGATGTGGCTGCTCGGCAGCCTCGGCGGGGCCACCTGGGGCTCGGTGCCGATCGCCGCCGTCACCGTGCTCGCCGGACTGACCCACCTGATCTGCTCCGCCGGGCGGCTGGACGCGCTCGCCATGGGCGACGAGACGGCCGCCTCGCTCGGAGTCGACCCGGACCGGCTGCGCCGCGAACTGTTCGTCGTGACCGCCGCCGTCACCGGCACGGTCGTCGCGGTCAGCGGCGCGATCGGCTTCGTCGGGCTGATGGTCCCGCACGTGGTGCGGATGCTGGTCGGCGCCGGCCACCGCCGGGTGCTGCTGATCGCGCCGCTCGCCGGGGCCCTGCTGCTGGTCTGGGTGGACATCGTCTCGCGCACCCTGCTGGCCCCGGCCGAACTTCCGGTCGGGGTGGTCACCGCGGCCCTCGGGGTGCCCTGCTTCCTGCTGCTGATGCGCCGCCGCGGCTACTCCTTCGGAGGTGGCCGATGAGGGCCGTCCGCACGACCGTCCCCGACCTCACCGCGGACCCCGCCCTGGACCTCGCCGTCGACCGCGTCTCGGTCGAGCTGGCCGGCCTCCGGCTGGTCCACGACGTCACCCTGACCGCCGCCGCCGGGCAGGTGGTCGGCCTGGTCGGACCGAACGGCAGCGGCAAGTCCACGCTGCTGCGCTGCGTCTACCGGGCGCTGCGGCCCGCCGCCGGGGCCGTCCGGCTGGGCGGCGAGGAACTGCACGCGCTCACCGCGCGCGAGGCCGCCCGGCGGGTCGCCGCGCTGCCCCAGGAGCACTCCGCCGAGTTCGACTTCACCGTGGCCGAGGTGGTCGCCATGGGCCGGCTGCCGCACCGGCGCGGCCCGGCCGCCGGGCCCGCCGCCGGCGACGGCGAGCGGTGCGCCGCGGCGCTGCGCCGGGTGGGTGCGGCCCACCTCGCCGAACGGGGCTTCCTGAGCCTGTCCGGCGGCGAGAAGCAGCGGGTGCTGATCGCCCGCGCGCTGGTCCAGGAACCGAAGGTGCTGGTGCTCGACGAGCCCACCAACCACCTCGACATCGCGCACCAGTTGGAGGTGCTGGCGCTGGTCCGGGAGGCCGGGCCGACGGTACTCACCGCGCTGCACGACCTCAACCTGGCGGCCGGCCACTGCGACCTGCTGTACGTGGTCGCGGCCGGGCGGATCGTCGCCTCCGGACCGCCCGCCGAGGTGCTCGAACCCGGCCTGCTCGCCGAGGTGTTCGGGGTCCGCGCGACGCCCGTCCGGCACCCGGGGACCGGCGCCGTCCAGCTGCTCTTCGACCGACTCGCCAAGTGACCCCCCGTTGATCCAGCAAGGAACCGCCATGCGTACCAAAGCCGTTGCCGCCGCCGCCCTGCTCGCCCTCGCCCTCACCGGCTGCGGCGCCGAGATAGCCCCGAGCGGTGACGGCGCCACCGCCTCCGCCCACTACCCGGTGACCGTCCGCAACTGCGGCACCGAGCTCACCTTCCGGCAGAAGCCGGCACGGACGGTGACCAACGACGTCGGCATCACCGAGCTGATGCTCGCGCTCGGGCTGGAGGACCGGATGGCCGGCTACGTCATGCCGGACGACAAGGGCGACGTCGAGAAGGTCGCCTGGAAGGACGGCTACCAGCGGACCACCTGGCTCTCCAAGAAGCAGATCACCAAGGAGATCGCGCTGGAGGCCAAGGCCGACCTGGTCTTCGCCGGCTGGCACTACGGCTTCGACGACGCGAGCGGCGTCACCCCGCAGGCCCTGGCCGACCTGGGTGTCGCCTCCTACGTGCTCAGCGAGTCCTGCCGCAGCGGCAAGGGCCCGGAGCGCGGCGTGATGGCCCCGCTGGACGCGCTCTACACGGACCTCGCCAACCTGGGCGAGATCTTCGACGTGCGGGACCGGGCCGACAAGCTGATCGCCGAGTTCAGGACCCAGGTGGCCGCCGTGCCGGAGCCGGCGTACCGCCCCGGCGTGTTCCTCTACGACAGCGGCGAGGACAAGCCGTTCACCTCGGGGAAGTTCGCGGCGCCGGAGGAGATCATCTCCAAGGCCGGCGGCCGGAACGTGATGGGCGACGTCGCCGACTCCTGGACCACGGTGGGCTGGGAGAGCGTGGTCCAGCGCGACCCCGAGGTGATCGTGATCAACAACTACGGCACCCCGGACGCCGAGGCCAAGCGGAAGTTCCTGAAGACCTTCCCGCCGCTGGCCGGCGTCTCCGCCGTCCGCAACGACCGGATCTTCGTCCTGGACTACGTCGACCTGGTGGAGAGCCCGCGCAACCCGGCCGCGATCACCGCGCTGGCGGCCTACCTGCGGACCGTGCCGGCCCGCTGAACCACCGCCCCCGCGGCCGGTTCCGCCGGGCGTACGCTCGAAGGTACGAGCCGACGGAACCGACCGCAGGAGCGAGCACATGACCGCCATGGCCGCACCGCCCGCCTTCGACACCGGAGCCCTTCGCCAGGGCATCGAACACGCCGACGCCGCGGCCCTGCTGGCGCTCTACGCGGACGACGCCGAGGTCCGCGTGGTCGACCGCACCACCCAGCCCAGCCACCCCCTGGTCATGCACGGCCGGGACGAGATCGGCGCCCTGCTGGACGACCTCTACGGCCGGCAGACCACCCACCGGCTGGAACAGGTGGTGCTCCAGGACGACCGCCTCGCCTTCCTGGAGTCCTGCCGCTACCCGGACGGCGTCCGGGTGCTGGTCAGCTCGGTCGCGGACCTGCGCGACGGGCGGATCGTCGACCAGACCTCGGTCCAGGCCTGGGACGAGAACGAACCGGCCCAGTAGGCTCGTGCCATGATCCGCACCGCCGTCGCCACCGACGTTCCGCTCATCCGCACCCTGATCCACGAGCTCGCGACGTACGAGAAGGCCCCCGACGAGGCCGTGGCCACCGACGACCAGCTGCACGACGCGCTGTTCGGCGCCGAGCCGGCCGTGTTCGGCCTGATCGCCGAGGACGACACCACCGGCGAGCCGGTCGGCTTCGCGCTCTGGTTCCGCAACTTCTCGACCTGGCGCGGCACCCACGGCGTCTACCTGGAGGACCTCTACGTCCGCCCGGAGGCCCGCGGCGGCGGCCACGGCAAGGCGCTGCTGCTGGAACTGGCGCGGATCGCCGTCGAGCGCGGCTACTCCCGGGTGGAGTGGTCGGTGCTGGACTGGAACGAGCCCTCGATCGACTTCTACAAGGCGCTCGGCGCGGTGCCGATGGACGGCTGGACCGTCTACCGGCTCACCGGCGACGCGCTCGCCGCCGCCGGCACCCGCTGAAACCGGCGCGCGGGGGCGCGCACGGACGGCACACAAGGCCCGCGTCCGACCACTGCCACCCTGCGTCGCGATGCCTTACCATGAGTGACTCCCGTACCGGGTCAGGAAAGCGGTAACGTCTCGGACGGACGCGCGGCGTCCGGCCACTCCTTGAGGGGTATGACCGGTACGTACCGCACCACCCCTCTGGACAGTTGGGGCGAAGCAGTTGAGCCAAGCAACAGACAGTGCCGCGGCCACCGGCCCGGAAGCACAGCGCGTCACCCAGGAGGTGAGGGTGTCCCAGATCGACGGCGAGCCCGGAGTGCAGGACTTCGTGGAGGTCCGGCTGCCCGCTGCGGGCGCCTACCTCTCGGTCCTGCGAACAGCCACGGCGGGCCTCGCGGCCCGGCTGGACTTCACGCTGGACGAGATCGAGGACCTGCGCATCGCGGTCGACGAGGCGTGCGCCATCCTGCTCCAGCAGGCCGTCCCCGGTTCGGTCCTCTCCTGCGAGTTCCGACTGGTCGGCGACTCGCTGAAGGTGATCGTCTCGGCGCCGACCACCGACGGCCGGGCCCCCGAGCGGGACACCTTCGCCTGGACGGTGCTCTCGGCACTGGCCGGCGAGGTGGAGTCCACGGTCGCCGAGGACAACACCGTGTCGATCAGCCTGCACAAGAAGCGTGGCGGCCCCGCCACCCACTAGTGCCGCCGCGAGAGATCGCGGCAGCACCGACCGAGAGCCGTCCGCCCGGTACCCACCCGGGCCGGCGGACGGCTCCCCGTACCGCCCCCACCGGGCGGTACGACCATCGAGACGAACCGGGGCCGGCGGCCCCGGCGCTCCCGGAACGGAACGGGGGAATGGCCGTGAGTGATCTGGACCGTACCGGCCTCGCGACGGCGGGCCCTGCCGTACCGACCCAGGCGAGCATGCCCGGCCTCGCCGCCAACGACGAAGCGCACCCGAAGGACGCCCAGCGGATGAGCCAGCCGACCGAGCCGACGCCCGATCCGTCGCCCACGCCCGAGCCGCAGGCCGCGGACCTCCCGGACGAGGCGGCCACGGCGGCCGACACGGCCGAGCAGGCTGCCGAGGCGCTGCGCGCCGCGGTGCCCGCCCAGACCCCGCACCGCAGCGGTGCACCGGACCGCGAAGCGGCCCGGGCGCTGTTCGTCCGGCTGTCCGCGCTGCCCGACGGCTCCTCGGAGCGCGTCGAGCTGCGCAACCAGCTGGTGCGCATGCACATCCCGCTGGTCGAGCACCTGGCCCGGCGGTTCCGCAACCGCGGCGAGCCGCTGGACGACCTGACCCAGGTCGCCACCATCGGCCTGATCAAGTCGGTGGACCGCTTCGACCACGAGCGCGGGGTCGAGTTCTCCACCTACGCGACGCCGACGATCGTCGGCGAGATCAAGCGGCACTTCCGCGACAAGGGCTGGGCGGTCCGGGTACCGCGCCGGCTCCAGGAGCTGCGGCTCTCGCTGACCACGGCGACCAGCGAGCTCTCCCAGCGGCACGGCCGCTCCCCCACGGTGCACGAGCTGGCCGAGCACCTGGGGATCTCCGAGGAGGACGTGCTGGAGGGTCTGGAGTCCGCCAACGCGTACTCCACGCTCTCGCTGGACGTGCCGGACAGCGACGACGAGTCGCCGGCCGTCGCGGACACCCTGGGCACCACCGACGAGGCCCTGGAGGGCGTCGAGTACCGCGAGTCGCTCAAGCCGCTGCTGGCCCAACTGCCGCCCCGGGAGCAGAAGATCCTGGTGCTGCGGTTCTTCCGGAACATGACCCAGTCGCAGATCGCCGCCGAGGTGGGCATCTCCCAGATGCACGTCTCCCGGCTGCTCGCCCGGACCCTCGCCCAGCTGCGGGAGAAGCTGCTGGTGGAGGAGTAGGGCGTGCCCGGCACGCCCCACCGGTGGCCGCCCGTCGGGCGGCCACCGGGCCTTCGGCCCTCTGTGCTCAGCCCTCGTGCGGAGCGTAGAGGGCCTCCGTCGCCTTCGGGCTGAGCAGCGCGCCGATGCCGGTCAGGCCGATCGCGGCGACGGCCAGCGCCACGGCGGCCATCGGGCCGCCGCTCTGCCACATGTAGTACGCCACCGGCAGGCAGATCGAGTTGGTCAGCACGGCCGGGCTGCGGCCCCAGCGGCGGCCCTTGAGCAGCGCCCGGGCGGCCAGCAGCGGCAGGACGCCGAGCAGCACGATCACCAGGCCGCCGAACTCGTTCAGGGCGAGCTGCTTGGACTCGCCGGACAGCGCGGCGACCATGTCCCAGACGCCGACGACGGCCAGCGCGGCGCCCTCCAGTGCGGTGATGGCGGCGCCCAGGGTGAGCGCCGTGGGCCGCGCGGAGCCGGGCGCGGGGACGGGTGCGGTGGATTCTGCGGTCACTCCAGCAGGGTAGCCGCCGACCGGTCCGTACCGACCCGTAGGCTGAGCACATGCGCGCTCTCCTGGTCGTCAATCCGAAAGCGACCACCACCAGTGGCCGCACCAGGGATGTCCTGATCCACGCCCTGCGCAGCGACCTCAAGCTGGAGGTGGCGCAGACCGAGTACCGCGGCCACGCACGTGACCTGGCCCGCGAGGCGGTGGACGACGGCGCGGTCGACCTGGTGGTGGCGCTCGGCGGGGACGGCACCGTCAACGAGGTGGTCAACGGACTGCTCTCGCACGGCCCGGGCGAGAAGGTCCCCCGGCTGGCCGTGGTGCCCGGCGGCTCGACCAACGTGTTCGCGCGCGCCCTGGGCCTGCCCAACGACCCGGTCGAGGCGACCGGTGCGCTGCTGGCCGCCCTGGAGAGCCGCAGCGAGCGGCCGATCGGGCTGGGCAAGGCGATGACCGAGGGCCTGCCGGACCGCTGGTTCACGTTCACCGCGGGCCTCGGCTTCGACGCCGGCGTGGTCGGCCGGGTGGAGGAGCAGCGCCGGGCGGGGCGCAAGTCCACGCACGCGCTCTACGTCACCCAGGCGCTCCGGCACTTCGTCACCCAGCGTGAGCAGCGCAGATCGGGCCCGGTCACGCTGGAACTGGCGGGCCGCGCACCGGTTCCGGGCCTGGCGCTGGCGATAGTCAGCAACACCTCGCCGTGGACGTTCCTGGGCAACCGCCCGGTCTATCCCTCACCGCTCGCCTCCTTCGACGCGGACCTCGACGTCTTCGGCATCACCCGGATGACGGCGTTCGGTACGGCTCGAACGGTCCGTCAGATCCTGCGGTCGCACGGGCCTTCGAGCGATGACACCCCGCCGCCCGGCCCCTCCGGGAAGCACGTCGTCACCTATCACGACGTCCGGCACTTCACCTTGGTTTCAGAGGAACCGGCCCCATTCCAGGTCGACGGGGATCACCTTGGATCCAGGAGTCGCGTCAGTTTCACAGGCGTACGGCGGGCACTGCGTGTGATTGTGTGACTGGAAGGGGGCTTCGCCCTTCTTCTCGAACGCACAAGCCCCCTTCACTCCATAGAAGTACTGGCTGTGAGCTAGGCGACACCGAAGAATCAAAAATTCCTTCCTGAAGGGGGTTGTATCCGGGCCCGAGGTTTGCGAACCTCTACATGGCGATCGGGACACATCGCAGCGACGGCAACCTCAGAACCTGTTGGATGCCGACCGCGGAGCGTCCCTCGAACCGCCGAATCCCTCCCCAGCACAGACCTCCCGGGCCCGATGGGCCTTTGGTCTCTTTTGCTGTTGCGGGATTCGTGAAAGCGTTCACATTCACAAACCCCATCGATGACGCCGACCGGGCAGCCCCCGCCGGCAGGAGGAGTTGGACGACCATGGACTGGCGCCACCGCGCTGTCTGCCGCGAAGAGGACCCGGAGCTGTTTTTCCCGATCGGGAACACCGGTCCCGCTCTGCTGCAGATCGAGGAAGCCAAGGCCGTGTGCCGCCGCTGTCCGGTCATGGAGCAGTGCCTCCAGTGGGCCCTCGAGACCGGTCAGGACGCCGGCGTTTGGGGCGGTATGAGTGAGGACGAGCGCCGCGCGATGAAGCGCCGTGCCGCCCGCAACCGCGCCCGCACCGCCTGATCACACGCCGTAGCAGCAGTGACAGCAAGACCGATCAACACATGATCAAAGGCTTCCCTGCACTTCCTGGCGAAGCCTTCCGTACAAAGGACCTTGCTCGACGAGGTCCTGCGACACCGACCCGCCCAGGCACTTGATACTGTTCACTTAGAGCAATATTGTGGAGCTGTGGCGCTCACCGTGTGCAACGCATCGGTGTGGTGTCGCACCACTCAGAGCCCCCGTTCCGGCCGACTCCCCCCGACGGCCGGAACGGGTTGAGAGGCCCTGTCGACCCACCCCCCCCCCGGTCGACAGGGCCTCGTTTCTGTTTCCCGGTTCTGTTTCCCGGTACGAAAAAAGGCGTGCACCCGGCGCGTTCGCCGACTGCACGCCCCCTTCGCGCGTCTCTGCGCTTCCCCCGAACTTCCCCGCCCCTCCCCGGGCCCTCGCCCCGCGCCGCTCCCGGCGACTCTCAGCGGACCGGGATCTCCAGCACGACCTTCGTACCCCCGTTCGGACCGGCCACCATGTCGAAGGTGCCGCCGAGCTCACCGGTGGCCAGGGTCCGGACGATCTGCAGCCCGAGGTTGCCCGACTGCTGCGGGTCGAAGCCCTCCGGCACGCCGCGGCCGTCGTCCTGCACGGTGATCAGCAGGTACTCCTCCGGACGGGCCCCGCCGTTCCAACTGTCCGACCAGCCCATGCCGGTGGACGGCGCCCGCCCGCGCAGCGCGCTGACCTCCAGGTTCCCGGAGGAGGACGGGCCGAAGGCGTGCTCCAGCGCGTTCTGCAGCAGCTCGGTCAACACCATCGCCAGCGGGGTCGCCACCTCGGCGGAGAGGATGCCGAAGCTACCGCTGCGGCGGGTCGCCACCCGGCCGTCCTGGGAGAGCTCCATCACCATGGCCAGCACCCGGTCGGCGATCTCGTCGAAGGTCACCTTCTCGTCCAGCGCCTGGGAGAGCGTCTCGTGCACGATCGCGATCGAGCCGACCCGGCGGACCGCCTCGTCCAGCGCGGCCCGGCCGGCCTCCGACTCCATCCGGCGGGACTGCAGGCGCAACAGCGCGGCGACGGTCTGGAGGTTGTTCTTCACCCGGTGGTGGATCTCCCGGATGGTGGCGTCCTTGGTCATCAGTTCGCGGTCGCGGCGCCGCAGTTCGGTGACGTCCCGGCAGAGCACCAGTGAGCCGGTCAGGGCGCCCTTCGGCTTGAGCGGGATGGCCCGCAGGGTCACCACCCCGCCCTGGACCTCCACCTCGGTCTGCCGGGGCGCCCAGCCGCTCGCGAGCTTCACCAGCGCCTCGTGCACGGCGGCCCGGGAGGGCGGCACCAGGTCCGCGGTGGCCCGGCCCAGGTGACTGCCGACCAGGTCGGTGGTGAGGCCGAGCCGGTGGTACGCGGAGAGCGCGTTCGGGCTCGCGTAGGTGACGATGCCGTCCGCGTCGAGGCGGATCAGGCCGTCACCGACCCGGGGCGCGGCGTCCATGTCGGCCTGCTCGACGCCGGGGTACGGGAAGGTGCCGGCCGCGATCATCTGGGCCAGGTCGGAGGCGCTCTGCAGGTAGGTGAGCTCCAGCCGGCTGGGCGTCCGTACGGTCAGCAGGTTGGTGTTGCGGGCGATCACGCCGAGCACCTTGCCCTCACGGCGCACCGGGATCGACTCGACCCGGACCGGCACCTCCTCGCGCCACTCGGGGTCGCCCTCGCGCACGATCCGGCCCTCGTCGAAGGCGGCGTCCAGCAGCGGTCGGCGACCGCGCGGGACGAGGTGGCCGACCATGTCGTCCTGGTACGAGGTGGGGCCGGTGTTGGGCCGCATCTGGGCCACCGAGACGTACCGGATGCCGTCCCAGGTGGGGATCCACAGCACCAGGTCGGCGAAGGAGAGGTCGGAGAGCAGCTGCCACTCCGAGACCAGCATGTGGAGCCACTCCACATCGGCACCGGTCAGGGTGGTGTGGCGGCGGACGAGTTCGTTCAGCGAGGGCACATGGCGAGGGTAGCTCCAGGGGGCCCGGGCAGGCCCGGCGCACCCGCCGGTCGGACGCCCCCGAAGGTTGTCCAGACCAATTTTCGGGGAGCCCTGGACAACCCAGATTGGTCTAGTCCACAATGAAAGGGCACCAAGGAGAGGCCCACCGCGCAACTGCCCTGACCGCGCGAGGCCACTCCTCGGTCGGACGCCGCCGAGCGAGGACCCCGCACAGTTCTCGGTCGTCCCCGGTGCCCGACGACAGCTCCGGGCTGCGGTGCCGCATGGGTTGAGGGTCCCGTGTCGGCGCCGTGGCCCGTAGTGCTTTCCCCCTCCGGTCACCCGCGCCCGCGCCCGACGACAGCTCCGGGCTGCGGTGCCATGGGCCCCTCCTGCCCGTCGGCGGGCAAGGAGGGAGGGTTGAGGGTCCCGTGTCGGCGCCGTGGCCCGTAGTGCTTTCCGCAGGCTTCCGCCGCGCCGCGCACCGCGCGCGAAACGCCGGTCCCCCGTCCACAGGCTGTGGACGGGGGACCGGCGTTCTTCGTCCGCGGCGGCCGTCAGTGGGTCTCGGTGACCTTGGCGAGCGCGCGGGGGGCGTCCGGGTCCTGGCCGCGGGCGATGGTGACCTCGTAGGCCAGCAGCTGGAGCGGCAGGATCTCCAGGATCGGCTGGACCTCCTCGGGCACGCCGGCCGGCAGCGCGAAGCCCCCGGAGGCGGCGTCCACCTGCGCCTGCTGGCCCACCACGACCAGGTCCGCGCCGCGGCCGCGCAGCCGGTCCAGGACCGGCTGCAGTGCCTCGCCGCCCTTGCCGTCCGGCACGATCGCGATGACCGGCGAGACGTTGTCCACCATGGCCAGCGGGCCGTGCAGCAGGTCGGCGCCGGAGAACGGGGAGGCGGGGATGTAGGTGGTCTCCATGAGCTTCAGGGCCGCCTCGCGGGCGGTCGGGTAGCCGTAGCCGCGCGAGGTGATGACCAGGCGCTGGGCGAAGCGGTAGCGCTCGGCCAGGGCCTTGACCTCGCCCTGGCGGGCGAGCACCCCCGCGGCCAGCGACGGCAGGTCCTTGGCGGCCGCGCCGTCGCCGCCGCGCAGACCCTCGACGAGCAGGTAGAGGGCCAGCAGCTCGGCGGTGTAGGTCTTGGTGGCGGGCAGCGCCTTCTCGGGCCCGGCCAGCACGTCGATGTGGAACTCGGAGACCTCGGCCAGCGGCGAGCCGGCGTTGTTGGTGACCGCGAGGGTGATGGCGCCGGCCTCACGGGCCGCCTTGGTCGAGGCGACCAGGTCCGGCGAGCCGCCCGACTGGCTGACGGTGATCACCAGCACGTCCGAGAGGTCGGGCTTGGCCCCGTACGCGGTGGTGGTCGACATCGAGGTCAGCCCGGCCGGCTTGCCCAGCAGGATCTCGATCAGGTACTTGGCGTACAGCGCCGCGTTGTCCGAGGTGCCGCGCGCGGTGAGCAGGACGAAGCGCGGGTTGCGGGCAGCGATCCGGGACGCGATCTCGAAGATCTTGGGAGCGCCCTCGTCGAGGATCCGCTGCAGGACGGCCGGCTGCTCGGCCATCTCCGCCGCCATGATCCGGCCAGGGACGGTCTGCGTGTCGGACATCGTGGATGTGCCTCCGATGAGTGGTCCAACCCCGCTGGGCGGGCGTGCCCGGCGGAGACCTCTACGGCGGCGAGTCCGCACACTCGCTGCGGTGAATCTGCGGCAATCCTACGGGGGGCGTCCGCGCCGGGCACATCAGAACTCCGTCCGCGGCAGGTCCGGGCCGGCCCGGGGGCCAGGGGGCCGCGAGCGCCGGGAGCCCCTCCCCGCAGTGCGGGGAGGGGCTCCTGCCGGCCGGCCGGCCCGTCCGGTCAGCCCGCCCGTCCGGTCAGCCCGCCTTGTTGATCAGCTGGTCGATCGCGGCGTCGGCCTCCTTGGCGGCCTGGTCCACCGACTTGCCCTTGAGGATCGCGGTCAGCATGTCCGGCAGGATCTTCTGCTTCTCCACCGCGCCCCAGCCGGGGGCCAGCGGGGTGAACCAGGCGTCCGGCACGGCGTTGGCCGCGGCGGCGGTGGCCGGCTTGTTCTTCAGCGGGTTCAGCTGGGTGAGGTTGTTCGGCAGGATGTCCTTGTCGGCGAGCGCCTGCTGGGACTTGGTGCTGGTGAACATCCGGACCCAGTCGGCGGCCAGCGCCGCCGAGGGCGACTTGGACGTGACGGCGAGGGCCGAGCCGCCGATGAAGGTCGGCAGCGGCTTGCCGCCCGGGCCGGGCATGGTGGCCACCTTGACGGCGTCCTTCAGGCTCGGGTCGCCGGTGACCGGCGCGGTGACGCTGGCGGACTCGAAGCCGTTGCCGTAGAACGCCGCCGCGTGGCCGCGGGCCATCGACTCGAACTGGTTCTGCTCGTTCACCGCGAGGTCGCCCTTGTTGTACTTGCGCACCAGGTCGACGAAGTGGGTGATGCCCTGCTGGGACTTGGGGTCGCTCAGGGTGCCGTGCCAGTTGCCCGCGCTGTCGAACCGGGCGATGGCGCCGCCGTACGCGGAGACGTAGCTCATCGCGGCGTACCAGTACGGGCCCGGCAGGTAGAGCGACGAGTAGGTGCGGTCCGCCTTGTTCTTGTCGGCGACCTTGTCCAGCGCCGTGCGCAGCTCTTCCTCGGTCTTCGGGAACTCGGCGTTGCCGGTGGCCTGCTGGAAGGCGGCCGAGTTGTAGATGGCGACCCGGGCGCCCGCGTAGTACGGCACGCACCAGAGCTTGTCCTGGTAAGTGCAGGTGTTGGCGAGCGCCTTGATCCAGGAGTCGGAGTTGTCGAACGTGTTCCGCTCCACCGGGGCCAGCGCGCCGGACAGCACGTACTTCATGGTCTCGGTGTTGCCGAGCTCCACGACGTCCGGGGCGGTGCCGTCGGCGAGCGCCTTGTCCAGCTTCGTCACCTTGTCGGCCCAACCCTGGTAGGCGAGCTTCAGGGTGACGTTGGGGTACTTGGCGGCGAAGTCGTCGTTCACCCGCTGGACGAGGTCCGGCCAGCTCTTCTGGGCGTCGTCCATCAGCCAGACCGTGACGGAGCCGGTTGCGGCCTTCGGGTCCGTCGAGGCGTTCTTGGCGTCGCTTGACGCGGAGCCGCCCGACGAACAAGCCGTCAGTCCGACCGCGAGCGCCATGATTCCGGCCGTAGCCATGAGCCGACGCATCTTCACGCCATCCTCCGAGGGTGTTAGAGCCTGTGCCCGCCGGCAGCGTGGTGGCGCCCGCCGGGACGGTGTCCGGGGAGGGGCGGCGAAGAGCTTAGGGGTGGGCCTATACCACATCCGGTGAAATTGAAATTCGAACCGGATGAACTGGAGCCTGGCCTAGACCACTGACGGTGTCAACGCCAAATGGCCTGGCAGCCAGGGCCGTTGCAGACCTGTTGTACCGCGTGGCGATCAGTTGCCCCACCGTTACCCTAAGTAGAACTTAAGGGTGCCTTAAGGAGGATTTGAGGGAACACCGTCAGGTTGCGACATCGCAGGTCAACGGGGGGAAACGGCAGCGGGCCCGCCATGCGACATGCGCATGACGGGCCCGCTGGGCGCGTGCCTCCCGGCACCCTGTGTCACGGCCCGGCCGGGACTCCCCGGCCGGAGATCGGACGGTCTCAGCCGACCGCCCCCGGCTGCCCGGTGAGCACCTCCACGGCCGCCAGCCCGCAGACCCGGGCGGCACCGTGGGTGGCGATGTGCAGCGCACCGACCGGCTCGGACTGCGGCAGGCCCATCTCGACCACCGCGGCGTCCGGGCGGGCCGCCACCAGGCGGGCCAGCGCGGCGGACATCCACTCGTGCCGGTGGACGTCCCGGACCACCAGCACCAGGCGGCGGCCCTCGGCGCCGGCCAGCACCTCGGCCACCACCGTGTCCAGCACCGCCGGCTCGGCGGTCTCCGGGCCGACCTCGCGGGTCCGGGTGCCGGGGAAGCGGTCGGCCAGCATGCCGGCCACGCCCCACGGGGTGACGTCGCCGACCGCGATGTTCGGCTCGGCGGAGAACGAGGCCACGTACGGGCGCTCGGTCACCGGCAGGACCTCCCGGCCCGGCGCGCGGACCACGCGCAGCGCCCGGCGGGCCGCCCGCAGGCCGACCGCCAGGTCCGCCTCCGGCCGCTCGCCCTGGGCCGCGATCCGGCCCCAGCTGCCGAGCGCCCGCACCCGGGCGGCCGCGTCCGCGAGCCGCTCCTCGGCGAGCTTGCCGGACTGCACGCCCGCCACGATGGCGTCGCGCAGCATCAGCACGGTCGCCTCGTCGGCCAGGCCGCCGCCCACGCAGATCGCGTCCGCGCCGGCCGCCAGGGCGAGCACGGTGCCGTCGCCCATGCCGAAGGTGTCGGCGATGGCACCCATCTCGATGGCGTCGCTGACGATCAGGCCCTGGTAGCCGAGGCCGCCGTCCTCCGGGGCCGCGCGCAGCAGGTCGCGCAGCACCAGCGGGCTGAGCGTGGCGGGCAGCTTCGGGTCGAGCGCCGGGATCATGATGTGGGCCGTCATCACGGCCTTGGTCCCGGCGGCGATCGCGGCCTGGAACGGGATCAGGTCGCGGGCGCGCAGCACGTCCAGGTCGACGTCGATGACCGGCAGGCCGTGGTGCGAGTCGACCGCGGTGTCGCCGTGCCCCGGGAAGTGCTTGGAGCAGGCCGCGACACCGGCCGACTGCAGGCCCTCCACCCAGGCGGCGGTGTGCCGGGCGCACAGCTCCGGGTCGGCGCCGAACGAGCGGACGCCGATCACCGGGTTGCGCGGGTTGGAGTTGACGTCCGCGGTGGGCGCCCAGTTGTAGTTGACGCCGGCGGCGGCCAGGGCCCGGCCCAGCTCGCGGGCGACGTCCCTGGTCAGCGCCGGGTCGTCGATCGCGCCGAGCGCGAGGTTGCCGGGCCAGGACGAGCCGGAGCCCGCCTCCAGCCGGGTGACGTCGCCGCTCTCCTCGTCGATGGCGATCAGCAGGTCGGGGTTCTCGGCCCGCAGCGCCCCGGTGAGGGCGGCGAGCTGGGCGAGGTCGGCCACGTTGCGGTCGAACAGCGCGACCGAGCCCAGACCGGCCGCCAGGTGGCGGCGCAGCCACTCCGGCGGCTCGGTGCCGACGAAGCCGGGCTGGAGGACGGTCAGCGCGTCGCGGTGCAGCTGGTCGGAGGCCGGGAGGGTGGGTACGAGGATGCTCATGGCGGGATCAGCCCTTCACGGCGCCGTCGGTGAGGCCACCGACCGCCTTGCGCTGCAGGAAGACGAACAGGATCAGCACCGGCAGGGCGAACAGCGTCGAGGCGGCCATGGTGGCGCCCCAGTCGGTGCCGAAGTTGGTCTGGAAGGAGGACAGCCACAGCGGCAGCGTCTGGCCCTCGGTCTTGTTCAGGATCAGGACCAGGGGGAACTCGTTCCAGGCCGTGATGAAGCCGAACAGCGAGGTGGACATCAGGCCCGGCGCCAGCAGCGGGAAGATCACCTTCACGAAGGCCTGGGTCCGGGTGCAGCCGTCCACCATGGCCGACTCCTCCAGTTCCTTCGGCACCGCCGCGATGAATCCGCGGAGCGTGAAGATGGTGAAGGGCAGCACCATCATCATGTAGAAGGCGGTGAGCGGGACGAGGCTGTTCAGCATCTCGTTGTCGCGGGAGATCAGGTAGACCGCGATGGTCATGACCTCCCAGGGCGCCATCTGGGCCGCCATGACGACCAGCACGAAGCCCTTGCGGCCGCGGAACTTCATCCGGGCGATGGCGAAGGCCGCCAGGGTGGCGATCACCAGCGAGAGCAGCACCGCGAGGATCGTGACGATGAAGCTGTTGGCGGTGTACGTCCAGAACTTCGGCGCGTCGATGGCGGTCTTGAAGTGGTCGAAGGTCGCGTTGAGCGGCAGGAACACCGGCGTCTTGCTGACGATGTCCTTGTCCGGCTTGAACGCCGTGACGATCATCCAGTAGACGGGGAACACGAAGAAGACGAAGAGGACGACCGCGATCACGTTCGGCCAGGTGCGTCCGATGAGCGAGCGCCTCACAGCTCGTCCTCCTGCTTCAGAATGATGCGGAAGTAGTACGCCATGAGCGCACCCAGCATCAGGATGGTGAGGACCGCGATCGCGGAACCGGTGCCGTAGTGCTGGCGGCCGGTGCCCTCCAGGAAGGCGTGGATCGGCAGGGTCCGGGTGAGCCCGTCGGGACCGCCGGCCTTGATCGCGTAGATCTGCGTGAAGGCCTTGAAGATCCAGATGACCTCGAGGAAGGTCGTGGCGAGGAAGAACGGCTTGAGGTTCGGGAAGACCACCGAGGTGAAGATCTTGACCGCGCCGGCGCCGTCCATCCGGGCAGCCTCGTAGAGCTCCTTGGGGATGGTCGTCAGGGCCGCGTACATGTTGAACGCGACGAACGGGATCGAGCCCCAGACGAGCAGCAGGAGGATCACGAAGAACGTCGAGTACTGGCTGCCGGTCCAGTTGAAGGTGGCCATCGAGTGCCAGCCCAGGGTGTCCAGGAACCAGTTCACGACACCGAACCGGGTCTCGAACAGCCAGGTGTAGACGGTGGTCGCGGCGACCACCGGCATCGCCCAGGCGAGCAGCAGGCCGATCGACAGCAGCAGCCGCATCTTCTTGCCGAGCCGGTTGAGCAGCAGACCGACCAGCGAACCGCCCACCATGATCAGGAAGACGTTGAGCGCGGTGAAGGCGACGCTCCGGCCCGCGACCGACCAGAACTCGGGGTCGCTGAGCTGCTCGGTGTAGTTCTCGAAGCCGTTCCACTCGGTCAGGTGCTGGACGAGCTGGCGCGCGTTCAGGTTCTGGAACGAGACCAGGACGGTCTTCAGCAGGGGCCAGCCGAGCAGGGCCAGGGTGGCCACGGTGGCGGGCAGGAGCAGCAGGTACGGCGCGAACCGCGAGCCGAAGCTCGGGCCGTCCGCCGGTCTGGCGCTCTTCTTCGGGGTGCCGGCGCCGCCACCGCGGTGGGCGCTCGTCTCAGTAGTGGCCACAGCAGCCTTCCCCGATGCCGGGGACTGTGTCTGCACCCGCTCCGAATGCACAGCCATCGTTCTCTCTTCCTGACAACCTGACCACGACGGACAGGCGTCGCCCACCGGCTCCCCGCCGGGAGTCGGTGAGCGACGCCGCTCGACTGTTACTGCTTGGCGTTCAGACGCTTGGCGATCTCGTCGTCGGCCTTCTTGGCCGCCGCCGCGTAGTCACCGGTCAGAGCGTTGGTCAGGAACTCCTTGATCGGGTTCGGCTCGTTCTCGACGGCCGCCCAGTTCGGCGTGGTCGGGGTGATGCCACCCACGACGGCCGCGTCCTTGGCGGCGGTGGCGAAGTCACCGACGACCTTGTCGTTGAGCGCCTTCTTGTTCGGGATGAGACCCGCCGCGGCGACCAGGCCCTCGTTCTTGTCGTTCAGGGCGACGGCCAGGAAGTCCTTGGCCATCTCGGAGTTCTTGCTCGCCTGGGCGATGGCCAGGTTCGAGCCGCCGAGGAACACGCCGGAGGGCTTGTCGGCGGTCTTGCCCGGGAGCGGGAAGAAGCCGATCTTGTCCTTCGGGATGGCCTTCTCGTCCGGGAGCTCCCAGCCGAGGCCGATGATCGAGCCGACGTCGCCCTTGCCGAAGACGTCCTTCTGCTGCGGCTTGGCCTCGTCCTTGTCCTTGGCGCCGGTGACCGACTTGCCCTGGATGGTCTTGTAGGTCTCGAAGGCCTTCTGCGCCTCGGGGGACGACAGGCCGCCGACCCACTTGTCGCCGTCCTTCTTCGCCAGCTTGCCACCCTCGGTGGTGAGCAGACCGAAGTAGACGTACCACTCCTGGCCCGGCATGTACAGCGGGTCGGCGACACCGGGGGTGGCCTTGAGCTTGTCCAGCGCGGCGTAGAACTCGTCCAGGGTCTTCGGGGTGGCGGTCAGACCGGCCTTGGCCCAGAGGTCCTTGTTGTACGCGACGACGCGGTTGGTGACGTACCACGGGGCGGCGTACTGCTTGCCGTCCAGGATCGCCGACTCGCTCTGGTTGGCGGCCCAGTCGGCACCGCCGATGGCGGCCTTGTCCTTGGTGATGTCCAGAAGGCCACCGGTGGCGGCGTACCCGGCGGTCTGGGTGTTGCCGACCTCCAGGACGTCGACGGAGCCCTCGGAGAGCGCGGCGGTGACCTTGGGGCCGATGCCGGTCCACTCCTGGACCTGGAACTCGACCTTGGAGCCCGCGTACTTGGACTCGAACTCGGTCTTCACCGAGTCCTCCCAGCCCTTGGGGGCCGAGCCACTCATCAGCCAGACCTTGAGCGTCTTGCCGCTGTAGTCCTTCTTGCCATCGGCCGCGGTGGACGAACCGGTCTTGGTGTCGTCCTTCTTCGCGTCCGAGCCACAAGCCGCGAGACCAACAACCATGGCCGCGACGCCGACTGCCGCAATGAGCTGACGCTTCACGCCATCCTCCTGAGGGATGCCTGGGTTACCCCCGTCGGGTGGCTGCGGCGGACCCACACAATGCGGGAGGAAAGGTGCCGCGGACCCCAGCGAACGGGTGGGGGGATTCATAGTGACCGGCCTAGTGGTGTAGACCAGATGCCTGGAGCTTGGCCTAGACCAATGGGCCTGTCAACGGCTGTTCGACCGATCAGGACCACCCGTTATCAAGCCGACACCGCACATCGTTCATCGCGTGATGAGGTATTCGTTCCGTAGCCATACATGCAACGATGTGAGTTGTTAATGATGCGGCGGGGCCCCCAAAAGCCCCGCGAGAAGCGGGAGACAGGTCCGATGAGCAGCGACGGGGGCAGCACGGCCCAGGTCAACGACCCCCAGGTGAAGAACCTACCGACGCAGGGCGGCGCAGACCCGACGGCCCGGGTGCCCAAGTACTACGGCCTCAAGCGCCACCTGCTGCAGCTCACCGAGACCCAGCCCGCGGGGACCCCGGTTCCGCCCGAACGGGCACTGGCGGCCCAGTTCGACACCTCCCGCACCACCGTCCGGCAGGCCCTCCAGGAGCTGGTCGTCGAGGGCCGGCTGGAGCGCATCCAGGGCAAGGGCACCTTCGTCGCCAAGCCCAAGGTGGCGCAGGCCCTCCAGCTCACCTCCTACACCGAGGACATGCGCGCCCAGGGCCTGGAGCCCACCTCCCGGCTGATCGAGATCGGCTACATCACCGCCGACGACCGGCTGGCCCCGCTGCTGGACATCAAGCCCGGCGGCCGGGTGCTGCGGATCGAGCGCCTCCGGCTGGCCAACGGCGACCCGATGGCCATCGAGGTCGCCCACCTCTCCGCCAAGCGCTTCCCCGCCCTGCGCCGCAACCTGGCCAAGCACAACTCGCTGTACACGGCCCTGCGCGAGGTGTACGGCGTCACCGTGGCCGAGGCCGAGGAGACCATCGAGACCACCCTCGCCGACCCGCGCGAGGCCGGACTGCTCGGCTCCGACCTCGGCCTGCCGATGCTCCAGCTCGCCCGGCACTCCTTCGACGCCGAGGGCAACCCGGTGGAGTGGGTCCGCTCGATCTACCGCGGTGACCGCTACAAGTTCATCACCCGCCTCAAGCGGCCGGAGCTGCCCGAGTAGCCGCACCCCTCCTCCGTGCTTCCGGGCATCGGCGTGCACTCCCCGCACACGCCGGTGCCCGTTCCGTTTGCCCGGCGCGCGCACCCCTCCTCCGCGCCCGTCCGCCTACCGGCGCGCGTTCCACTGGCCAGGCGTGCGGGGCACCCACCCGGCGTGCGCACCACGGGGGTGGCGCGCACATCGCCCGGATGGCGGGAAGTTGCGCGAACCCAGTGACACGGGTCACTCCATGCTCTAGATTCCGCATCCGTACTGACTGTCGATCACCACTGGTGCTGCTCGGCGGACCCGCGGGGGGTGTGCGACTCCTCGGGGTTGCGGCGCCGACGAGGTGAAACCCTCCGAAGCGGAGCCGAACCATGTCGTCAGACCTCGATACCGACCAACCTGTCATGCCCGAGCCAGAAGGCCCCCCGGACCTCCCGGCGGTCACCCCCGAGCGGGTGCTGGCCGCGCTCGCCCTGCTGGTGCCGATCGTCGCGATGCTCTGGGTGGGCTCGTACGACAAGCTCGACCCCGAAGCCGGCGGAGTGCCCTTCTTCTACTGGTACCAGTTGCTCTGGGTCCCGGTCTCGGCCGTCTTCACGGTCGCGGCCTACCTGCTGATCAACCGGGACGAGAAGGCCCGCCGGGCCGCCCGGAAGGCGGGTGGCGCCCGATGAACGGGGTCAACGTGCCCGCGCTGGCGGTCTTCGTCCTCTTCTTCGCGCTGGTCACCGTGATGGGCTTCCTCGCCTCCCGGTGGCGCCGCGCCGACAACGCGCTCCACCTCGACGAGTGGGGCCTCGGCGGGCGCAGCTTCGGGACCTGGGTCACCTGGTTCCTGCTCGGCGGCGACCTCTATACCGCGTACACCTTCGTCGCCGTCCCGGCCGCCGTCTACGCGACCGGCGCGGCGGGGTTCTTCGCGGTGCCGTACACGATCGTCGCCTACCCGCTGGTCTTCCTCTTCCTGCCCCGGCTCTGGTCGGTCTCCCGGGTCCACGGGTACGTCACGCCGGCCGACTTCGTCCGCGGGCGGTACGGCTCCAAGCCGCTCTCGCTGGTGGTCGCGCTCACCGGCATCCTCGCCACCATGCCGTACATCGCCCTCCAGCTGGTCGGCATCCAGGCGGTGCTGGACGTCCTGGGCGTGGGCGGCGGCGAGAACGCCAACTGGTTCGTCAAGGACCTGCCGCTGTTCATCGCCTTCGGCGTGCTGGCCGCGTACACCTACTCCTCCGGGCTGCGGGCCCCCGCGCTGATCGCCTTCGTCAAGGACGCCCTGATCTACGTCGTGATCATCGTCGCGGTGATCTACATCCCGATCCGGCTCGGCGGCTTCGGTCACATCTTCGACGTGGCGGGCGAGAAGTTCGCCGCGCCGAAGGCGACCGGCTCGCTCACCGTGCCGGAGAACAAGCAGTGGACGTACGCGACGCTGGCGCTCGGCTCCGCGATGGCGCTGTTCATGTACCCGCACTCGGTGACCGGCGTGCTGGCCTCCAAGTCCCGCAACACCGTCCGCCGGAACATGGCGATCATGCCCGCCTACTCGCTGATGCTGGGGCTGCTCGCGCTGCTGGGGTTCATGGCGATCGCGGCCGGGGTCGGCAAGGGCGACAAGACGTTCAACACCCAGCTGTCGGTGCCGCAGCTGTTCGAGAACATGTTCCCGGACTGGTTCACCGGCGTCGCCTTCGCGGCGATCGGGATCGGCGCGCTCGTGCCGGCCGCCATCATGTCGATCGCG
This sequence comes from Kitasatospora sp. NPDC002965, assembly GCF_040611255.1. Lineage (NCBI taxonomy): Bacteria > Bacillati > Actinomycetota > Actinomycetes > Kitasatosporales > Streptomycetaceae > Kitasatospora > Kitasatospora sp. NPDC002965. The sequence goes on from NZ_JBEXNT010000004.1 coordinate 75,479, forward strand.
GCGGCCAACCTCTTCACCCGCAACGTCTACAAGGAGTACCTGAAGCCCGACGCCACTCCCGCCGACGAGACCCGGGTGGCCAAGTTCGTCTCGCTGCTGGTGAAGGTCGGCGCGCTGGTGTTCGTGCTCGGCATGGACAAGCAGGCCGCGATCAACCTGCAGCTGCTCGGCGGCCTCTGGATCCTGCAGACCTTCGTCGCGATCGTCGGCGGCCTGTTCACCCGCTGGTTCCACCACTGGGCGCTGCTGGCCGGCTGGGCGGCCGGCATGGTCTACGGCACCTGGAAGGCGTACAGCATCGCCAGCCCGGCCACCAAGCACTTCGGCGGCAACTCGGCCGAGATCCCCGGCATCGGCGAGATCGGCTACATCGGGCTCACCGCCTTCGTGCTCAACCTGCTGGTCTCGGTCGCGCTCACCCTGGCGCTGCGGGCCGCCAAGGCCCCGGAGAGCCCGGACGAGACCCGGCCGGCCGACTACGGCGCCGAGAGCGGCGACGAGGAGCCGAGGAACGCGCCGGAGCCCGTGACGGCGCATTGACGCACCCCGTGCGCGCCCTGTGATCGCGCCGTCTCCTCCGTCAACACTGGAGAGGCGGCGCGATCATATGTATGAACAGCCGCACGGACAGGGCACCAACAGGGCACCACCAGACCGGACCGGAACCGGCCGGCAACTGACCGACCCACGGGGAGCAGCGGCGATGGCAGAACTCGGCACCACGCTCAACGGTCAACACCTCTCCACCACCACCCACCCACCCGGCGCGACGGCCACCGGCCTGCCGTCCGTCCTGATCGCCACCCGCCACGGCGAGTCCACCGCCAACGTCGAGTTCCAGCTCGCCGAGGCCGTCGGCGCGCTCAGCGTGCCGATCAGCTGCCGGGACGCGGACATCCCGCTCTCCCTCCACGGCCAGCAGCAGGCCCACGCCCTCGGCCGCTGGTGGGCCGGCCTGCCCAGCGCCGACCGCCCGCGCAGCGTCTGGTGCTCGCCGTACGTGCGCACCGCCGAGACCGCCCGGATCGCGCTCGCCCAGGCCGCCGGGCTCGGCGCCGTCCCGGTCTCCCTCGCCGTCCGCTACGACGAGCGGCTGCGCGACCGCGAACTCGGCATCCTGGAGATGCTGCCCAAGGCCGCCATCGAGGCCAAGCACCCCGAGGAGGCGGCCCGGCGGCGCAAGATGGGCGAGCTGTACTACCGCCCGCCCGGCGGGGAGTCCTGGGCGGACGTGGCGCTGCGGGTGCGCAGCGTGCTGCGCGACATCTGCGCCGAGGAGGCCGGCCGGCCCGTCCTGCTGGTCGCCCACGACTGCACCGTGCTGATGCTGAGGTACGCGCTGGACCGGCTCACCGAGGCGCAGCTGACCGCGCTGGAGCCGGTGCGGAACTGCTCCACCAGCCTCTGGCGGGCGGAGGGCGACCGGCTGCGGCCCGCGCACTGGAACGACACGGGGCACCTGGGCGACGGGGAGTGACCCCCGCGGCCCGGGCCTGAGCGGCGCCGGCCCGAGCGGCACCGGCCGGCGGGGCGCCCGGGCCGCTCAGGCCGGCGCCGGGCGGCCGGGTACGGGACGGCCGGGTACGGGACGGCCGGGTACGGGGCGGACCGCGCGGGCGGCCGGCACGGACGGCCCGGTGGCCCGGCCGTCGGAGGTCTCGGGCTCGGCGAAGCAGCGGCGGTACGCCAGCGGGGTGGTCCCCAGCCGGCGGCCGAAGTGGTGCCGCAGGGTGGCCGCGTTGCCGAAGCCGCAGCGGGCGGCGATCGCGTCCACCGGCTCCGTGGTCGACTCCAGCAGCCGCTGTGCGAGCAGCAGCCGCTGCCCGGTCAGCCAGCGGTGCGGGGTGGTGCCGGTCTCCTGCTGGAAGCGGCGGGCGAACGTGCGCGGCGACATGTGGACCCGGGCGGCCAGCTGCTCGACGGTCGACTCCCGGTCCAGGTGGTGACGCATCCAGTCGAGCAGCGGCGCGAGCGAGTCCCCGTCGTGCTCCGGCATCGGCCGGTTCACGAACTGCGCCTGTCCGCCCTCCCGGTGCGGGGCCACCACCATCCGCCGGGCGATCCCGCGGGCCACCTCGGCGCCCTGCATCCGGCGCACCAGGTGGAGGCAGGCGTCGATGCCGGCCGCCGTCCCGGCCGAGGTGATCACCGGGTCGTCGTCCACGTACAGGACGTCCGGCTCGACCGTGGTCAGCGGGAAGCGCGAGGCCAGCTCCGCCGTGTGCCGCCAGTGCGTGGTGGAGCGGCGGCCGTCGAGCAGGCCGGCGGCGCCGAGCACGAAGGCTCCGCTGCAGATGGAGAGCACCCGGGCGCCGCCCTCGACGGCCGCCCGGACCGCGTCCACCAGCGGAGCCGGGTACTCGGGGCGGACGCCGGTCGCGGTGACCACGACGAGGTCGGCCTCGGCGAGGCGCTCGGGGCCGTGCGGGACGTCGACGGAGAAGCCGGCGTGCGTCCGGTGCAGGCCGGGGCGGGCGCCCGCGATCGCGAAGTCGTACCCGGGCAGGCCGTCCGCGCTGCGGTCCAGGCCGAACACCTCGCAGGCGACACCGAGCTCGAAGGGGTGGAGCTCTTCGAGGACCACCGCGACCACGTTCTTGAGCATGCCCCCAGGATAGGACGACCGCTGGCAGTTTTTCGATGCATTAAGGCATTCCTGCCACTCGTAGGCGTCCGGCGACACGAGCAGAGTGAAGTCATGGATTCCGACACCATCGCCAGCGCACTCGCCCTGGTCGGGGCCGTCGGCGGAATCGGCCTGCTCGGCGCCCTGATCGGACGCGAGGTGGCGCAGCAGGACGCCGCCGGACGCGACAACTGGCACCGCCCGGGCGGCTACCCCGTCGACCCCGCCCTGCCCGACCGGCTCTACGGCACCATGCCCGCCGCCTCCCTCCGCCCGTCCGCCGACCCCGCCACCGCCCCCTCCGCTCCCCCCACTGCCGCCGGCGACCGCGTCGGTCCGTCCACGGCCGACCCGGCGACCGGCGCCGGCAGCGGTTCCGGCACACTGACCGGATGGACATCGCCATCCGCCCGGCCCGCGCCGAGGACTTCGAGGACGCCGGCCGCATCACCGTCGAGGCCTTCGTCGGTGACGGGCACACCTCGCCCGAGAGCGACTACGTCCACCTCCTGCGCGACGCCGCCCGCCGGGCCCGGGAGGCCGAACTCCTCGTCGCGGTCGACGCGGCCGAAGGACGGGTGCTCGGCTGCGTGACCTTCGCGGTCGGCGGCACCGAGTGGGCCGACATCGCGACCCCCGAGGAGGGCGAGATCCGGATGCTCGCCACCTCGGCGGCCGCCCGCGGGCGGGGCGTCGGCGAGGCCCTGGTCCGCGCGGCGCTCACCCGCAGCCGCGAGCTCGGCCTGGCCGGGATGGCCTTCTCCACCCGCCCGGAGATGACCACCGCCCACCGCATCTACCGGCGGGTCGGCTTCCGCCGGTCCCCGGACCGCGACTGGTCGCCGTACCCGGGCGTGGATCTGATGGTGTACAGCCTGGCGTTCTGACGCCCGCTCCGGCCCCGGTTCCGGGTGGCCGGCCGACGATCAACCGGGGTCTTTTGATATAAACCTCTGATCGAGACACCTCGCGGCAGCCCATCGATCGGGGGAGAAGAACCCATGCACGACGGGCCCAGCCTCGGCGCGCCCTCGGCGGCGAGCGGACCCACGCTCCAGGACATGCGCGAGGCCCGGGGTATCCCGGCCCCGCGCGGCAGCCGGTACGCGGTACCGGCGCCCCCTCCGGAGCCGCCCCGCCCCCTCCCCCCGTCCGTGCGCTTCGCGTCGGTCGACGGCCTGCGCGGCCTCGCCATCGCCTCCGTGCTGCTCTACCACACCAACTGGTTCCAGAACGGCCTGTTCGGCGTGGACGCGTTCTTCGTCCTCTCCGGTTTCCTGGTCACCCTGGTGCTCATCCGCGAGCTGGACCGCACGGACCGGATCGCGCTCGGCGTCTTCTACCGCCGCCGTGCCAAGCGGCTGCTGCCCGGCCTGCTCGCCACCGTCTTCCTGGTGGTCGCGCTCTCCGCCCTGGTCAGCCCGCTCAAGGACGTCAAGGAGCTGCGCCCCCAGGCCCTGGCCGCCCTCGCCCAGGTGGCCAACTGGGCCCAGCTGGAGCGCGGGGACGCCTACTGGCAGCACTACGCGGGGATCGACCCGCTGGCCGCCATGTGGTCGCTCAGCATCACCGAGCAGTTCTACGTGGTCTGGCCGCTGCTGCTGCTGCTCATCCACGCGGTCTGCCGCCGCTCGCTCACCGCGACCGGGATCGCCACCGGCGTGCTGTTCGTCCTCTCCGCCGCCGTCGCCCCGCTGATGTGGAACGGCTCCAACGCCGACCGCCTCTACCTGGGCACCGAGACCCGCGCGGTCGGCTTCGCCGCCGGGGCCGCCGCCGCCTTCGTGGTCTACCTGCGGCTGCGGCGCAAGGCCGCGGACGGCGCCGGGGCCGGCCCGCGCACCCAGCGACGCTTCCGGGCGGCCTCCGGACCGGCCGGCACCGCGCTGCTCACCCTGCTGGGCACCGCCACGCTCGGCGGGCTGGTCGCGGCCAGCCTCACCGTCCACGACTACAAGCAGCCGTGGCTCTACCAGGGCGGCCTGGCCGCGGTGGCCGCGCTCTCGGCTGTCCTGGTCGCCTCGCTCTGCCACGACCGCGGCCCGCTGGTCCGGCTGCTCTCGCTGCCGCCGCTGCGGCTCACCGGCACCATCTCGTACAGCCTCTACCTGCTGCACCTGCCGGTCTACTGGATGCTCCAGCGGTTCGTCGACGACATCTCGCCGCCGATGCTGCTGGCGATCGGCGCACCGGCCTCCTGGGTGCTGGCCTGGCTGCTGCACACCGCGACCGAGCGGGTGCGGGTCATGCGCTGGCGGCCGTTCCCGACCGTCCCGATCCTCGCCGCCACCACCGCGGTCGCCACCGTCGGCGCCTGGTACCTGCCGGCCTGGGTCTCGTACGACATGCGCTCCGGCTCGGCGGGCCGGCCGCTGGTGCTCGCGCTGGGCGACTCCTTCTCGCAGGACCTCGCCACCGGCCTGTACCGGCACGGCGACCGCTTCCGGGTGGTCGACGGCGGGATCAGCGGCTGCGGCGTGTTCGGCGCGGAGAGGGTGCGCGGCACCTCGAAGGAGGAGTTCGACACCACCGACGAGTGCCGCGACCGCACCGGGCGCTGGGAGCGGGACCTGGGCCGGACCGGGGCGCAGGCGGTCGTGCTGCACCTCGGCTGGGACGCCGCCGAGCAGTACCTGGACGGCACCTGGCTCAACCCGTGCGACGAGTACTACCGCACCCGGTACGGCACCCAGCTCGCCGAGGCGGTCGGCCTGATCCGGCAGCGCGCGGGCGACGCCAAGGTGCTGCTGATGAACGAGCGGGTCGAGAACGGCGCGATCAACAAGACCTGGGGCACCTGCTACAACCAGCAGGTCGCCGAGTTCGTACGGGGCTCCGCCGGCACCGTCCAACTGCTCGACCTGAACGCCTTCTACTGCCCGGACGGCACCTGCCTCTGGAAGGACCGCGACGGCCACCTGGTCTCCCCCGCCACCGACGGCGTGCACCTGACGCCGGCCGGCATGCGGGTGGTCACGCCGTGGCTGGAGCAGCAGATCTCGGACGCGCTCGCCGGGGTGCGGGCCGACGGGCCCCCGCCCGCGACGCCGCAGGCCACCCAGGGGGGACAACCGGGCACTCCGGCCCCGGCGCCCGCCCAGGCACCCGCCCAGACGGCGTCGCCGGCCGCCACCGGCCAGCCCACGCCCACGCCCACCGGCCAGAGCACGCCGACCGGCCGGGCGACCGGGACGACCCAGCCGCCGGCGGCCGGGAAGCCGTCGACGAGCACGAGCCCGTCCGCCAAGCCCCAGCCCTAGCCGGGTCCTGCTAGGGCTTGCGCGTGGCCTGCGGGCTGCCCGGGGCGGAGCCGCTCGGGGCAGGGCTGCTCGGGGCAGGGCTGCTCGGGGCAGGGCTGCTCGGGGCAGGGCTGCTCGGGGCCGGCGTGGTGGCACCCGGGGCCGGGCTCGCCGTCGTGCCCGGGGCGGCGGGCGCACTCGCGGCGGCGGTGCCGTGGCCCTCGGGGGCCGCGGGCACCTCGTACGTCTGCGCGAAGCAGTCCCGGATCGCCTTCTCCGAGGCCGGCCGCCCGGCGAAGTCCATCCGCGGGGTGTCCTCGGTGGTCGGCAGGGTCGGGTCGATGCCGAAGTACAGCGACCAGAAGTACACCCCGGCGAGCTTCCGCTCCCGGGCGACCTGGCAGACCGCGGTGAACCAGGTCGCCTGCACGGGCTCGTTCAGCTCGCGCCTGGTGTAGAAGTCACCGGGCGTCTTGTACGCGCCCTTCTGCGCCGGGATGCCGACCTCGGTCAGCTTGGTGGTCGGCTGCACGCCCTTGCCGCGCTTGTCCAGCCAGGTGTTCCAGCTGGCCACCAGGTCCGCCGCGGAGGCGTCGTCCCCCGCCGACTTGGCCGGGAAGTAGGCGTCGACGCCGGTCTGCTCCACCGGCACCGGGATCGCGCCCTTGGACCAGTTGTCCCAGTTGGCGTCGTAGGCCAGCTCGCCGCGGAAGGTCTTCCGCGCCTGCTCCACCAGCCCGGCCCAGTGCGGGTCGCTCTCCAGCGAGTTGAACTCGGTGCCGATGGTGAACTCGGCCGCGCCGTGGTCCTGGGCGGTCTTCAGGTACGGCGTCAGGAAGGCGGCGTAGCTGGCGAACCAGGCGTCCCGGTCGGCCGGGGCGATGTTGCCGCGCCAGTTCCCGGTGGTGGTGTACTTGAGCGCCTCCTCGTCCAGGAGCGGCCGGACGGTGGTGCGCAGGCCCGCGCGGTGCGCGGCGTCCAGCAGCAGGGCCAGCCGGTCCGGGCCGGGCGTGGTCGGCCGGGCCGCGACCGCGTTGGCCTTGGCACCCACCGTGTAGTACGGGAACGTCACCGAGAGCGCGTTGGCGTTGAGCCCGACCACGTAGTCGACGATGCGGTCGACCTTGCCCTGGACGAAGCTCTCCGGGTCGTTCGGGTCGTCCAGCCAGTACACCTGGACGCCCCACTCGGGGCTGCCCTCGGTCCACGGCCGGACCACCTTGGGGCCGGTGTCCACGGGCTCCTGCGGCGTGTCCTTCCCGAAGCCCCAGACGCGGCCCTGCTCCTCCGCGACGCCGGCGAAGTGCACTTCGGTCGGCCGCCGGTGGTCGAACTTGACCGGGTGGTCCCCGAACAGGATCGGGACGCCCACGGTGATGCCGAGCACGGCGGTCGGCAGGATGAAGATGACGAAACGTTTCATGGCTCTGGCAGCAGTCCCGTGTGATCCGTCAGGCCGGCTTGGCGATGACGACGAACTTGTTCTCCTCGCGGCGCAGGAACTTGATCAGCCCCCGCAGACCGCCCCAGCCCTCCAGGAAGGAGAAGAGCGGGATGGCCGCGACCACCACGATCGGCTCCCACCACTTGCGCCGGTGGTTCGCCGAAGCGACCACGTTCAGCCGCAGGCCCTCCCAGTACGTCCAGATCACGTAGGCGAAGTTGATCGACCAGACCAGCACCACCGACTGGGTCACCGGCGAGGTGTTCATCGTCCCGGTGAACCACGCGACCAGCAGCACCAGACCGACGTGCTGCAGCGGGCCGAGCACCCAGCTGACCATGCCCATCCCGATGAACAGCCGGAACCGCAGCGGGATGGACTTGTTGAAGCAGAGCGCCACCAGGCCCCAGGCCCAGCGCTCGCGCTGCTTGAGGAAGTCCTTGACCCCGGCCGGCGACGCCCCGTAGCAGCGGCCGTTGAACCAGTCGCTGCGGCCCGGGTAGCGCAGGCAGAAGTTCAGCGCCATCTGGGCGTCCTCGACGATGGTCTTCGGGCCGAAGTCCCAGCCGATGGTGGCCTCGACCGAGGACCGCACCAGCAGCAGCTCGCCGTGCACGCCGGCGATGGGGGTGCCGGTGCCGGTCATCGCGCGGAACCGGGCGATGTCGTCGGCCGGGCGGATCGCGTCGGCGAGCCAGGTGAAGGTGGAGACGGCGTTCTCGCGGGGGTACGTCAGGATGCCCTGCGCCATGTGCTTGGCGTCGTCCCCGGCCCGGCGCTGCCGGTTGATGAACTGGGCCACCGCGGCGGCGGTGTCCGGCCCGACACCGGTGTCGTCGTCCATGTGCAGCACCCAGACGTCGTCCTCGGCCTCGCCCTCGTCGATCCGCAGTTCGTGCGAGTAGTGGTTGGCGCGGGCCTTGAACTTGGTGCCGTTCGGCGTCTCGTACGCCTTCGGGACGGTCACCACCCGGATCAGCGGGTGCCGGGCGGCCAGGTCGTCGATCTTCTCGCCGGCCGCGCAGCCCTCCTCGGTGAGGATGTCCACCCGCATCCACGGGAAGTAGACCGGCAGGTGTTCGACGTACGAGAGGACCGAGCGCTCCAGCGCCGGGTAGGTGTCGTGCCGGCCGATGGTCGGTACCAGCACGATCAGGTAGTCGTCGTCGACCGGCACCGGCGGGGTCATCCGCCCGGCCTTGCGGATCCGGCGGCGCACCATCAGCACGCCCTGGAACCCGATCAGCACGCCGAACACCGGCATGCCCCAGAGGATCGTGATCACCCAGCCGAGCGGGGTCGGGTTGGGCACGTAGGCCCAGGTCGAGAAGCCGAAGATGACCAGGAACGAGAGGTAGAAGGGGACGACCCGGGGCTTCCACGACATCTGCCGGTCGGCGAGCCTGGCCGCCTCGCGGGACGTGGTCAGGACCGTCCGCACCGGTGTTGCTGAGGTCATGGTGAAAGGGGTTCCTCGTCGTCTTCGGCTGAGCGTTCATCCGTCCGGCCCAACGGCCGGAGCATCCAGCAGGCTACCCCGGGTAGGGCGGGGTGTCCTGGGGAGGCCGGACCTGACCGGGCGCCACCGGGCCCGGCGTGACCGGTCCGGGCGCCACCGGCGGGGCCGGCCAGGGCTGCTGAGGGGCCGCCGGACCGGACGCGTACGGCTGGGGCTGGGGCTGGGGCCAGCCGGTCTGGGTCGGCTGCTCGTGCGGGTAGGGCTGGGGGTGCGCCTGCGGGTGGGGCTGCGCCTGCGGATGGGGCTGGGGGTAGGGCTGGGCCTGCGGTGCCCAGGCGGCCGGCGCCTGCTGGGCATGCGGCTGGGCATGCGGCTGGGCGTGCTGCTGGACCGGCCCGCCGAACGGCGGCTGCCCCGGGAACGTCTGCCCGGGGAACGGCGACTGCGCCGCCCACGGGCCGGGCGCCGGCTCCCGGCCGGTCTCCGGCCGCCGCAGCGAGCGGACCAGCAGCAGGACCAGCACCGCCGTCACCAGCACGCCGAGCCCGAAGGTCACCAGCTTCAGCCAGCCCTCGGTCGTCCCGGTGAACCAGCGGCGCTGCGGCTCGTCCAGCAGCGCACCCGTCAGGCTGCGCACCCGGTTGTAGCCCTCGACCAGCGCCACACCGACCGCCACCCCGCGCGCCCAGCCGTGCCCGCGCAGCAACAGGATGCCCGAGACCAGGTACAGCAGGCCGTAGTTGAGGCTGCCGGTCTCGGCGGTCACGGCGTCGCTGCCGTAGTAGAAGATGCCCTTGACGAAGGTGGCGACACCGGCCTGCCAGAAGCAGTTGTACGCCGCCCAGCAGAGCAGGACGGCTCCCCAGGCCACGGCGATGCCACCGGCCGGGCGGTCCGGACGCACCTGTGTCATCTCCCGTACCCCCGCCCGCCGGGTGTCCCCCGGCATCAGCCCGCTCGATTCCGGGCCACAGGATGCCACACGGGTCGACGGCCCGGAATTCCGGGCGGCCCGGGGCCGCCGACTTGTTACCGAAGCCCGCGACCGCAGCCGGTGGCCCGGCCCGGCGCACCGCCGTCCGCCTCCCCGGCCCCGGCACCCGGGCCCCGGCCGCCGCCGACCGGCATCACCGCACGTGCAGGCCGCTCCAGTCCACGTTCGCCCCGAACGCCGCCGAACCGCCGGTGAGCGCCAGGGCGTCGTCGTAGGTGGCCTTGACGTCGGCGTTGGAGTTGCGCGGCTGGTCCGGGGTCAGGTTGTCCGCCGTCAGCGACTGTCCCCAGACCGTCCAGATCGTCCACGGGGTGCGCCGCAGGGTGTCCGGCTGTCGGGAGTTGACCGGGACGGCGAAGGACTCGGCCAGGATCCGCGGCTTGCCGTACCCGGCCAGGCCGTCGTAGTAGCGCTTGGTCCACACCTCGCCGGTGCCGATCGGGCGCGCCGGGCTGCCGCTGTAGTCGTCCACCCCGACCAGGTCCACGTACTGCGCACCCGGGTAGTAGTTCCACGGGTCGACGCCCGGGGCGCCGTCCCAGGAGACCGGCGTCCAGGCGAACAGCAGGTTGTGCAGGCCCCGGGTCTCCACCAGGTAGTGGTAGGTGATCCGCCAGAGCGCCTGGTAGTCGGCCGGCTTCTGGCCGGACCACCAGAAGCCGCGGGCGCAGTCGGCCGCGTTCATCTCGTGGTACGGGCGCAGCAGCACCGGCACGTCGTGGGCGGCGAGGTACTCCAGGTGGTCGGCGAGGAAGGACAGGTCGGTCAGCAGCGCCCGGTACTCGGGGGTGCCGCCGGTGCTGTCCACGACCCGGCCGAACCAGGCCGGGTCGCCGGCCGCGGGCGAGGACGAGCAGAGCACCCGGTCGAAGGACTTGACGTCCGAACCCGGGTACGGCTGGTGGAAGGACATGCCGACCAGGCCGGCCGGGGCGCCGCCGTTGTCGGGCAGCTCGGTGGCGGTGCCGTCGCAGTTCTTCTGGACGCCGGCCGCGCCGTACGTACCGTCCGCCGCACGCGGGTGGCCGGACCAGACGGCGGCCATCAGGTCCACCGCGTCGTCGGTGTACTGCCAGCCGACCGCGCAGGCGGGCCAGCGCCCTTCGGAGTAGGAGCGCGGGTTGCCGACGCCCCAGCCGCTCTGGCCGTACCCGGGGCCGAGGTCGGTCTCGACGAAGCCGGGCAGCTTGCCGGTGATGTCGGCGGCCTTCTTGTAGTAGTAGCCGACCGGCTTGGTGCCCCGGTAGTCGCCGTACTCGGGGTTGTAGCGCTCGTTGTGCCCCTCGATGTGCTGGCCGATCACCGTGCCGCCGGAGCGGCCGGACCGGGCCGTGGCCTCCAGGTCGGCGAGCAGCTGCTGGACGGCCCGGGCGTTCGGCGAGGCCTGCGGATCACGGGCCAGCAGGTCGCGGCCGACCTCGGGGGGCAGGGCGCGGCCGGCGCCGTTGAGGGTGAGTTCGCTGCGTCCGGTCGGCCCGGCGGGGCCGGGCGGCGGCGGGGCGGAGCGGTCGTCCCGGCCGCCGAGCACCAGCGCGCCGGTGGCGAGCACGGCGGCGGACACGGCCAGGGCGGCCGGCTTGCCGTGCAACGGGCGGGGCAGGGCCACGGGGCACTCCTCCGGAGACCGGGGTCGGCCGGGGGGCCCGGCGGCGACGCCCGGGCCGCCACGACCGGACACGCGTACGACTGACAGCCCGCGAGCCTGCCACACTCCCCCGCGTCCCGGCGAGCGGGCACGCGGGGGACGGCCGGCCGGGCCGGCGGCGGGCGGTCAGCCCGCCGGGGCCGCCGGCGGGGCCGCGGGCGTCTTGGCCCGCTGGAGCAGCTGGTTCTTCACGTGCTCGCCGAAGCCCGTGGCGGCCGCGGTCGCGGCGGCGTCCGCGGTGTTGCCGCCCTTGGCGGAACCCTCGACGGTGAAGTAGGCGTAGCGCCCCAGGATGCTCTTGGTGTTGGTGCAGCCCGGAGTGGCGCAGAAGACCGGCGCCCCCGGGGCGGCGGCGCCCTTGAGGTGGCCGACGTAGTTCTTCAGTGCCGTCTCGGCCTGGATCTTGTGGTCGAAGACGGCGACGCCGAGCGTCACCGCGCTGTCGCCGGAGACGTAGGTGGCCCGGAGGACCTGGCGGCAGCCCTGGTCGCCGAGCGCCCGGCCGAGACCGCCGACCGTGGAGTTGCCGTCCCAGCAGGGCGAGTCGAGCGAGACGACGGTCCGGTTCCAGGTGGCGCCGTTGACGGTCACGGTGAGCGCCGAGAAGAGCGCCGCCGCGTCCTGCGGGGCCGGGTCGGTGGAGGCGTCCCAGAGCGGCTTCGACGGGTCGTCGGGGGTCGCGCTCGGGGTGGGGGTCGGCGTCGGGGTGGACGTCGGGGTCGGCTTGGCGGAGCCGGTCGGAGACGGCGCCGGCTGCTGGGTGGCCCCGGTCGCGGTCGACGTGGGCCCGGCGATCGGCTTCTCGTCGCCGTCCTTGCCCAGCAGGAGCAGGCCGCCGGCGACGGCGCCGCCGATGATCAGGACGGCGACGGCCGCACCGATGATCTTCAACCGGGTCTTGCGCCGGTGCTCGGCCGCGTTGCGGTCGGCGAGCGCGGCCCAGTCCGGCTCGGTCTGCTGCGGCGGCGGCAGGTGCTGCGGCTGCGGCTGCGGCTGCGGCTGCGGCTGCGGAGGATGCTGCCAGTGGTGCGAGGGCACCGGCATCGGCGGCTGGGGCTGCACCGGAGGCTGCGGCGCGGGCGGCGGAACAGGCGGCTGAACGGGCGGCGGCACCTGGATCGACTGCGGCGGCTGCGGCGCCGCGGGCGCCGGCGGCCGGGCCGGCGGCGGCGCGGGCGGTCCGTACGACGCCGGAGGCGGTCCGAAGCCGCCCGGTGCCGGCGGCACGGCCTGGCCGCCGGAGGGCTGCTGCCCCGGCGGCACCGGTCCGGGTCCACCCGGCTGCTGGTTCTGTGCGCCCCCCGCACCGGCGGGAGGGGCCGGCTGCTCCCCCGGCGAAGCGGGCTGTCCAGACCACTCCCCGGGCACGCCCGTTCCGTCGCTCATGAGGCGAGATCGTAGGGCATGGCCCTGACCGGCGACCGCCCCGGTCACCATTCCGTTTCCGAATCCTGACAAGCCCCGGGGCGTCCGGAACCCCGGCCCGCGCCCCTTCCCGGCTCCCGCCCCGGTACCAGCGGTCATCGCGCCAACACGCCGCGCTGCACAACATGTGGTGTCGCATCGAGAGAGCACCACTAGATGTATGCTCGACCCTGCTGTCGACGCAGGGGAACCCGGTGCAAGTCCGGGACTGCCCCGCAGCGGTGAGCGGCCGTCTCCCCATGGGAGCCCGCGAGTCCGAGTACCTGCCGACGGTGTGCGAGCGCCTCCCCGCAGAGGCCCCAGCACGAGCACCACCTTCCGGGCCTCGCGGGCGGGCCGGGGACGACACGCCGCGCGACGCCACGGGCGCCCGCGCCGTCCTCCCCTGCCCCGAACGGCCCGGCCCCCCGATCTACCGACGCCGATCGCCGCCAGGAGAGAGCGCCTTGACCACCGCTGCCTCAGTCACCCTGCCCGCCCAGGGTTCCAGCTCCGCCCCCGCCGACCGTACGGTCTCCGACCCCGGTGGCGCGCTCCTCCGAGTGCTGACCGACCGCAGCGTCGACCTCCCCCAGGTGGACCCGGGTCACGTCGCCGCCGCCGCGCTGCGCGGCCGCAACGCCGGCTCGGACTTCGCCGAGCTGCGCGGCCTGGCCATCGACGCCGCCGCGTCGATGATCGCCGAGGACCCGCAGTACTCGAAGCTGGCGGCCCGGCTGCTCGCGCTGGAGATCGTCGACGAGGCGGCGACCCAGGGCGTGGTCTCCTTCTCCACCTCGATCACCGTCGGCCACGCCGAGGGCCTGATCGGCGACACCACCGCCGCGTTCGTCGCCAAGCACACCGAGGCGCTGAACGCCCTGGTCGACCCGGCCGGCGACGACCGCTTCGAGTACTTCGGCCTGCGCACCGTGCAGTCCCGCTACCTGCTGCGTCACCCGATCACCCGCAAGGTCGTCGAGACCCCTCAGCACTTCCTGCTCCGCGTCGCCTGTGGCCTGGCGGTCGGCGACAACGAGCAGTCGGTGCGCGAGGTGGCCGAGCTGTACCGCCTGATGAGCCGGCTGGAGTACCTGACCTCCTCGCCGACCCTCTTCAACTCCGGCACCCGGCACCCGCAGATGTCCAGCTGCTACCTGCTGGACTCGCCGCTGGACAACCTGGACTCGATCTACTCGCGGTACGCCCAGATCGCCCGCCTCTCCAAGCACGCCGGCGGCATCGGCCTCTCCTACTCGCGGATCCGCTCGCGCGGCTCGCTGATCCGGGGCACCAACGGCAAGTCGAACGGCATCGTCCCGTTCCTGCGCACCCTCGACTCCTCGGTCGCCGCCGTCAACCAGGGCGGCCGTCGCAAGGGCGCGGCCTGCGTCTACCTGGAGACCTGGCACGCGGACATCGAGGAGTTCCTGGAGCTCCGCGACAACACCGGTGAGGAGGCGCGCCGCACCCACAACCTCAACCTCGCGCACTGGATCCCCGACGAGTTCATGCGCCGGGTCAACGCCAACGCCGACTGGTCGCTGTTCTCCCCGGCCGACGTCCCCGAGCTGGTCGACCTGTGGGGCGCCGACTTCGACGAGGCCTACCTCAAGGCCGAGCTGGCCGGCAAGGCCGTCCGCACCATCCCCGCGCAGACCCTGTACTCCCGGATGATGCGCACCCTCGCGCAGACCGGCAACGGCTGGATGACCTTCAAGGACGCGTCCAACCGCGCCGCCAACCAGACCGCGCTGCCCGGTCGCACCGTCCACTCCTCCAACCTCTGCACCGAGATCCTGGAGGTCACGGACGACTCCGAGACCGCCGTCTGCAACCTCGGCTCGGTCAACCTCGGCGCCCACGTCGCCGCCGGTGCCACCGCCGCCGACCTGCTGAACGCGATGGACTGGGAGCGTCTGGACGCGACCGTCCGCACCGCCGTGACGTTCCTCGACCGCGTGGTGGACATCAACTTCTACCCGACCCCCGAGGCCGGCGCCTCCAACTCCCGCTGGCGCCCGGTCGGCCTCGGCGTGATGGGCCTGCAGGACGTCTTCTTCCGGCTCCGCCTGGACTTCGACTCCGCCGAGGCCAAGCAGCTCTCCACGCTGATCGCCGAGCGCATCATGCTCACCGCGTACGAGCGCTCCGCCGACCTGGCCGAGCAGCTCGGCCGCCACGAGGCGTACGCGGAGACCCGCGCCGCCCGCGGCGAGCTGCACATCGACCACTTCCCGAGCGCCGCGCCCGAGTGGGCCGACCGCTGGGAGGCCCTGCGCACCCGCGTCGCCTCCACCGGCCTGCGCAACTCGCTGCTCCTGGCGATCGCCCCGACCGCGACGATCGCCTCGATCGCCGGCGTGTACGAGTGCATCGAGCCGCAGGTGTCCAACCTGTTCAAGCGCGAGACCCTCTCCGGCGAGTTCCTCCAGGTCAACCCGTACCTGGTGCGCGAGCTCAAGGAGCTGGGCGTCTGGGACCAGCAGACCCGGGACGCGCTGCGCGACGCCAACGGCTCGGTCCAGGAGCTCGGCTGGCTGCCCGCCGGGGTCCGCTCGCTGTACCGCACCGCCTGGGAGCTCCCGCAGCGCGCGCTGATCGACCTGGCCGCGGCCCGCATGCCGTACATCGACCAGAGCCAGTCGCTGAACCTGTTCATGGCCGCCCCGACCATCGGCAAGCTCAGCTCGATGTACGCGTACGCCTGGAAGGTCGGTCTGAAGACCACCTACTACCTGCGCTCGCGCCCGGCCACCCGGATCGCCCAGGCCGCCTCCGGCGCCGCCCGCGCCGCCGCCCCGGTCCCGGCCGGTCCCGTCGCCGTCACCGTCGGCGCCCCGACCCTCACCCCGGAGGAGGAGGCCGCGCTGGCCTGCTCCCTGGAGAACCCCGAGTCCTGCGAGGCCTGCCAGTAATGTCCGACGCCCAGAAGATGCTGCTCGACCCCGGCTTCGAGCTGACCCTGCGCCCGATGCGCTACCCGTCGTTCTACGACCGGTACCGGGACGCGATCAAGAACACCTGGACCGTCGAGGAGGTGGACCTGCACTCCGACGTCGCCGACCTCGCCAAGCTGAGCGAGGGCGAGCGGCACATGATCGGCCGCCTGGTCGCCTTCTTCGCCACCGGTGACTCGATCGTCGCGAACAACGTGGTGCTGAGCCTCTACAAGCACATCAACTCCCCCGAGGCCCGGCTCTACCTGTCCCGACAGCTGTTCGAGGAGGCCGTGCACGTCCAGTTCTACCTGACGCTGCTGGACACCTACCTGCCCGACCCCGAGGACCGCAACGCGGCCTTCGCCGCGGTGGAGAACATCCCCTCCATCCACCAGAAGGCCCAGTTCTGCTTCAAGTACATGAACGCGGTCGACCACATCGACTCGCTGCAGACCAAGGAGGACCGCCGCGCGTTCCTCCTGAACCTGATCTGCTTCGCGGCCTGCGTCGAGGGCCTGTTCTTCTACGGCGCCTTCGCGTACGTGTACTGGTTCCGCAGCCGCGGCCTGCTGCACGGCCTCGCCACCGGCACCAACTGGGTGTTCCGCGACGAGTCCATGCACATGGACTTCGCCATGTCGGTGGTGGACACCGTCCGCGCGGAGGAGCCCGACCTCTTCGACGAGAAGATGGCCCAGCAGGTCACCGAGATGCTGGAGGAGGCCGTCGAGGCCGAGCTCCAGTTCGCCCAGGACCTGTGCGGTGACGGCCTGCCCGGCATGAACACCGAGTCGATGCGCGAGTACCTGCAGGCCGTGGCCGACCAGCGGCTCGCCCGCCTGGGCCTGCCGGTCCGGTACGGCTCCACCAACCCGTTCGGGTTCATGGAGCTGCAGAACGTCCAGGAGCTGACCAACTTCTTCGAGCGCCGGGTCTCCGCCTACCAGGTCGCCGTCGAGGGCTCGGTCTCCTTCGACGACGAGTTCTAGGCCCCTCCCGGCCCCGGCCCGCCGGGGCCGACGCCCGCCGCCCCGTACGGAACCTCCGTACGGGGCGGCGGCGTTCGGGGCGCCCGTGCCGCGCCGGACACGGCGAAGGGCCGGGGAGCGGTTGCGGCTCCCCGACCCTTCGTCAACTCCCCGGGATGCGTCAGTCGTTCGAGACCGTCGCGTACCGCGGCGTGCCCTCGGCCATCTGCCGCAGCGCGTCCTTGCGGTCCCGCTTCGACAGCTTGTCGATGTAGAGGAACCCGTACAGGTGGTCGGTCTCGTGCTGGAGGCAGCGTGCGAAGAAGCCGGTGCCCTCCACCCGGACCGGGTTGCCGTCCTTGTCCCGGCCGGTCACCGCCGCGTAGTCCGGGCGGGCCAGCTCGGCGTACGCGGTCGGCACCGAGAGGCAGCCCTCGTTGCCGTCGTCCAGCACGCGGCGGCGGTCCGCCGGGTACTCCTCCAGCACCGGGTTGATCACGTGGCCGACGTGGCGGACACCCTCGTCGTCCGGGCAGTCGTAGACGAAGACCTTGAGGTCCACGCCGATCTGGTTGGCGGCCAGGCCCACGCCCTCCGCCGCGTACATCGACTGGAACATGTCGTCGATCAGCCCGGACAGCTCGCCGTCGAAGGCGGTCACGTCCTTCACCTCGCGGTGCAGGACCGGGTTGCCGAAGACGGTGATCGGGCGCGCGGTCCCCCTGGAGAGGTCCGGCTCCTCGCCGACCACCTTCACCGGCTGGTCCCCGCCCTGCTCGGGCTCGTGATCATGGTCGTGCTGGTGGTCGTGCTGCTCCGCCATCGCTGCTTTCCGCTTCCGCTTCCGTCGACTGCCGTGCCCGTGGACTGCCACGCTGTACCGGTCAAGGGTAAGCGGCCCGGTCAGCAGACTTCTTCGAGATCCCGATATGCCCGGGTTCCGGGCGCAGCGTCCGCCCAGCGGTCCAGCAGTGTCCGCACCAGACGGGCCGGCGCGGCGATCCCGCACTCGCGCTCGACCAGCCACGACATCCCGCCCGCGCCCTGGCTCAGATGGCTCAGGTGGCCCGGGTGCGCGGCGTCGCCGTCGTCGTGCGGGTCGTGGTGGGCGGTGTGCCCGTCGTCCGAGGCCATCCGGCTCTCCGAACAGGCACGGCACAGCAGCCGCACCGAGGACGTCCAGTCCTCCGCCGCGTAGCCGGCGTCCGCGACCAGCCGCTCCAGGGCGTCCCGGTCGGCCGCCGTCGCCGCCTGCAGCAGCACCACGTAGGTCGGCACCGGGGACGGCGCCCACAGCTCGATCTCGTCGAACACCGGGTAGGCGACCCCGTCGGTGACCCGTTCGCCGTGCGGTGCGCCGTCGTGCAGGACCACCTCGCCCCAGCGCCGGCCGGAGGACGGCAGCGGGATCGACAGGACCTCGATCCGGGCCGGGTCCAGTCGGCGGCCCCAGACCACCTCGGACTCGCCGTCCGGGGAGAGCCGCACCGGCGTCGTCCCCAGGTCCAGGCTGACCGGTCCGTCCGGCTGTCCGCCGGGACCGCCGGGCAGCCGTAGCCCGTACGCCTGCCAGGCCCGCCGGGCCAGCGCCCAGTCCTGCAGTGCCGTCGCCGTGATCCCGAGGTTCCACCAGTCCGGGGCGCCCTGTTCGCGGTCGAGCAGCGCCACCGCGCGCAGCCCGGCCGCCCGCGCCTGCTCCCAGTCGCGGCGGAACTTGTGCAGCAGCGCGAGGTTGAACCACGAGTCCGACAGCCACGGCTCCAGGTCGGCCGCCATCACCAGCAGCGCGCCGGCGTCCTCGTAGCGGCCGTCACCGATCAGCGTGAAAGCCCGGTCCGTCGTCTGCCGCCAGGTGGCGGACGGCCGGTGTCGTGCCCGGTGGAAGATCCTCACGTTCGTCCCTGCCGTCGTCGTCCGCTCAAGTCCCGTGTCCGCTCCCGCGTCCGGGGCCCGGTGCCCCGGGTCGGTGTTCCACGCTACGACCGCATCCAACCACGCCCACCGCCGCGCGCGCTTCCCACCGCCGCGGTTGCCCGGCGCCGGTCCCCACCCCCAGCCTGCCCGCACCGCCCCGCCGGCTCAACCCCGGACGGCACGCCGTCCCCGCCCGGCGGCCCCGCGCCCGGGCTACCCGCGCACCCGGACCAGCGCGTCCACCACCCGGGCGTCGTACACCCGCCCGCGCCCCAGTCGCAGCACCTCCAGGACCTCCAGCCGGCCCACCGCCTCACCGGCCCCGCGCCCCCGCGCCGCCGTCAACAGGTCGTCGTGCGCGTTCGCCACCCGGATGATCCTCGCGGCCAGCGGCACCGCCCGGCCGCCGCCGTCCGCCCCGGGCCACGGGTCGGCCAGCCGGGCGACCTGCTCGGCGACCTGCCGGGGTACGCCGGTCCGGCGGATCACCTCGCTGCCGAGCCGGGCGATCCGCTGCTGTTCGTCGTCCGGCAGCAGCGCCGTCGCCCCGCCGGGCACCGGCTCGACCAGCGACAGCTGCCCGACGTCGTGCATCAGCGCCGCGTACTCCAGCAGCGCGAGTTCCCGGGTGCCCAGGCCCAGCTCGCGGCCGAGCGCACAGGCGGTGTCGGCGACCCGTCGGGCGTGCCCGGGGGGTGTGTACCCGGCCACCTCGGTGGCCTTGGCGAGGCTGGCGATGGTCTGCCCGGTGGTGGCCCGGACGGCCGCCGCCCGTCGGAACGACACCTGCGCCAGCAGCAGCGGCGCGCAGAACAGCGGCAGCGCCCAGAGCCCCACCTCGCCGGCGGCCAGGCTGACCAGCATGCCGGTGGCGACGATCGCCGAGCCGATCCCGAACAGCGAGCGCAGCTCGTCCTCCAGCACCGCCGGGAACCGCAGCCCGCTGCGGGCCCGGCGCAGCAGCGCCGCCAGGGTGACGTCGCAGAGCGCGGCGAGCGCGGCGACCGCGGTCAGGAACGCCCCGTACGCCGGGCCGTCCGCGGAGTACCGGTCGACCACCCCGCTGTTGTAGAGCGGCTGGAACACCGCGGCCGCGAAGGCGGCGCCGAGCAGCCGCCGCGCCGCGCCGTCCCAGCGTGCGCGGTCGCCCCAGGGCCGGCGGCGGTGCCGGTGCCGCCGGTCCCCGCGCGGGCCCGGCACCGCCGCCCGCAACGCGGCGGGCAGCAGGGCGAGGAGCAGGCCGACGCCGGTCACCGCCACCACCTGGAGGACCCCGTGCGCGGTCGGCAGCCCGCGCAACGGCCCGAGCAGCGCGTACGCGAGCGCACCGGCGGCCCCGATCGGCGCCTGCTCGCGGTCACCGGGAAGGGTGATCCGGACGCACTCGCCGAGCGCGATCAGCACGGTGAAGGCCAGCGCCACACCGGGCTCGGCCACCCCCCGGACCGCCACCGCACCCAGTGCGGCGGCCAGCAGCGCGAGCGCCCCGGCGTGCACCACGCGCACCGGGCCCGTGCTCGGCGCCCGCACGCCCGCCCCCCGCGCCCGGTCGGTCGCCGCGCTCACGGCTGCCCGGTCGTCGGCACGGTGCCGCCCTGGGCGGGGACGCCGCGCGGGGCCGCCCGGACCGGTTCGGGGACGCCGAGCGGGATGTCCGGCACCGCCCGGATGCAGTCGGCGGGCGGCGGCAGCACCGGCTGCCAGTCGTGGACGGCCAGCGCGGAGACCAGCGCCCGCACCATCACCGGATCGAACTGGCTGCCCGAGCAGCGCTCCAGCTCCGCGACCGCCTCCGTGACCGGCCTGCCCCGCCGGTAGGAGCGGGTGGAGGTCATCGAGTCGAACGCGTCCGCGACCGAGATGATCCGGGCGAACTCCGGGATCTGCCGGCCGGCCAGCCCGCTGGGGTAGCCCCGACCGTCCATCCGCT
The DNA here is from genome assembly GCF_040611255.1 of Kitasatospora sp. NPDC002965. NCBI lineage: Bacteria > Bacillati > Actinomycetota > Actinomycetes > Kitasatosporales > Streptomycetaceae > Kitasatospora > Kitasatospora sp. NPDC002965. The sequence continues at coordinate 96,044 of NZ_JBEXNT010000004.1, forward strand.
CGTGGTGGTGCAGGATCCCGGCGTGCGCCTCGCCCAGGAAGGCGATCCCGCGCACCAGCTCGTACCCGTGCACCGGGTGCACCTCGACGGCCCGCCGCTCGACCTCGGTGAGGGGACCGTTTCTGCGCAGAAGCTCGGTGGCGACCCCCAGCTTGCCGACGTCGTGCAGGACGCCCGCGTACCGCAGGGTGCGCAGCCGCTCGGACTCCATGCCGAGCTGACCGGCGATCAGCACCGCCGCCTTGCCGACCCGTTCGCTGTGCCCCCGGGTGTAGGCGTCCTTGATCTCCACCGCCTGGACCAGGGCCTGGACGGTGGCCTGGTGGGCTTCGCGCTCCCGGTGCCCCTGGGCGAACACCCACGCGGAGATGGTCAGCGGCAGCAGGGCCAGCAGCGCGGCGAACGCGCCGTACGGCCCCTGCCAGAGGACGGCGACCATCAGCCCGCCGGCCGCGTGCACCACCACGGGCAGCCCGATCGCGGCGGCCGGCCCGCGCAGCAGCACGGTGGGCCGGCGCCCCTCCGCCAGCACCAGCATGCCGCCCACCAGCACCCCGTTGACCAGGCAGAACGTGCCGAGCGCGGCGAAGCCCGGGAGCAGCGCGGCGGGGAAGCGGGAGCCGAGCAGCAGTTGCGGGCCGGCCAGGAGATGGAAGACCAGCGAGGCGGCGAAGGCGGAGAGCGCGAGCTGGGAGCCGTTCCACAGCTGCCGCCGCCGGCAGGCCGGTTCGGCGGCGCCCACCAGCGCGGCCGGCGCCGCCACCAGGGCGGCGGCGGCCGGCGGCAGCATCAGCACCCCGGCGAACAGCACCGGGAAGAAGGCGTTGACGCTGGGCCGGGCCGGCACCCGGGCCGCCGACGGGGGGCGGCGCAGCACCGCCCGGACCAGCCGCAGGCACGGCGTGGGCAGCCCCTGGGCGAGCGACTCCCAGCACCCGTGCAGGAAGGCCAGCAGCCCGACCTTGGGCCAGTCCACCGGTGCGCCGAGCCAGTGCGGCGGGTCCAGCGGGGCCGGTGCGGGCAGCAGCGGCAGCAGGCAGCAGAGCGCCGCCACCGGGACGGCCACGAGGTAGCGCGTGGCGCCCTCCGGCAGGTCCGTGTCTCCACTGTCGGTAGCGATCTCGACCTCCCCGCCGTCCTGGCCCGCGCGGCGCCCGGCCCGCCGGGCCGACCGGCGGTGAGTGCCCGTCAGGAGGATAGGGCGCCGTTCCGGCGTGGGGACGCATGATGGCGCAATGCCGCAGCTGGCACACCGCCAACTCACTCGAACGAGTGACGGCGCATACGAGCAGAACGGGGGCGGGGGCGGGGGGGGGGGGCCGCCCGGGGGGCGCCGCGCCCGCGCGGGCGCGGGCCGCGGCGGGGGGGGGCGCGCGCCGCCGTCGGGCCCACCCCCCCCCGCCCCCACCCCCACAACACCCCCCACGTTGTGCGGCCCAAACGGCGCTCCGCGGGGGCGCCCCGGGCCCCACACCGCCCCGGGGCCCGCCCGGCGCGCGCCGTTCGGCGCACAGGTCGTTCCGTGCCCGCAGCCGGCGGGCCTCCGCTCACTCCGCCGGAGCGCCGGCCTCGACCGGGGCACCGGCGCGGGCCGACGGCTCCGCCGCCTCCCCCGCCGACCGGGCCTGACCGGCCGTCTCGGCGTGCACCTCGATCGTCGTCTCGACGGCGACCACCACCGTCTCGCCCGAGCGCTGACCGGCCCGGATCGAGTCGATCCTGGCCAGCACCTTGCCGCGCAGGTCGGCCGGGGTGTCGTCGCAGCCGCAGGAACGCTTGATCAACGCCTTGATCGCCTGCTCCAGCCCGTACTGCTTCAGGCACGGCGAGCACTCCTCGAAGTGCTCACGCAGCTTGGCGCAGTCGCCCTCGGCCATCTCGTTGTCGAGGAATTCGTAGAGGTGGTCGAGGACCTCGCCACACTCGGTGTCGTTCGGATCGCCGCAGCTCATGAGCCCGAGCCCTTCGCTTCCTGCCCTGCCCCACTGCCGGCCGGGACCAGCCCGCGCTCACGGGCGTAATCCTCCAGCATGCCGCGCAGCTGACGGCGGCCGCGGTGCAGCCGGGACATCACCGTACCGATGGGAGTACCCATGATGTCCGCGATCTCCTTGTACGCAAAGCCCTCGACGTCCGCGAGATAGACGGCAATACGGAACTCCTCCGGGATGGCCTGGAGGGCGTCCTTCACGTCGCTGTCCGGGAGGTGGTCCAGGGCCTGGGTCTCCGCCGAGCGCAGACCGGTCGACATGTGCGACTCGGCCCGGGCCAGCTGCCAGTCCTCGATCTCCTCGGCGGCGGTGCGCTGCGGCTCCCGCTGCTTCTTGCGGTACGAGTTGATGAACGTGTTGGTGAGGATGCGGTACAGCCAGGCCTTGAGGTTGGTGCCCTCGCGGAACTGGTGGAACGACGCGTACGCCTTGGCGAACGCCTCCTGGAGCAGGTCCTCCGCGTCGGCCGGGTTGCGGGTCATCCGCAGCGCCGCCGAGTACATCGGATCCAGGTAGCCCAGGGCGTCGCGCTCGAAGCGGTCCCGCCGGGCCTCCTCGCTCTCCTCGGCCGACACCCGGAAGGTGTCCTCGCCGATCGCCTCGGCCAGCTCCTCACCGGTGAGCGCCTCGCCCGTGGGCAGGCCCTCATCCGGGCCCCGGCCCGGCTCGGCCTCGTGCTCGGTCCCGACGACCGGACCCACCTCCTCGGCATGACGGGCACGACCCACGGCGGGCCGCCCCGAAATGGAGGATATCGGGCTGACGGGTTTCTCGCCCGCGGCAATCCAGTCCGACCACGAGGGGGCGAACGTCGCCGCGGCCTCGCGCTCGTCCGGCCGCTCGGGGCACGCGATCGAACCCATCTGCCCTGCCTTCCATCGGGACTCAAGCTGACGAGGGTGTCAACCACTGGAATCACTCCCGCATTCCCGCCCCCCGCCCGCAGTTCGCTCGAACGGGTGAACAGAGCGTGACAGCCCGCGCACGGGGCCCCGGGAACCCCCTCAGAGCAGCCCCAGCACCCAGTCCCCGACCGCCGACGTGATCAGCTCCAGCACCTCGCCCTGACCGACCGGCGCCCGCTTCGGCACCTCGAAACCGTGGCTGCCGTACTCCAGCGCCACCAGCGCGTGCGTACCGGGCAGCTCCGGGAACTCCGCAGGCCCGCCGAACGGGTCGGCCGCACTCTGCACCACCAGCGTCGGCAGGCCCGAGCCCAGCAGTTCCTCCGCCCGGCTCTTCTCCGGCCGGCCCGGCGGGTGCAGCGGGAACGCCAGCGCCACCACCCCGACCGCCCCGGCCGCCGCGCCCGTCCGGCAGGCCACCCGGGCCCCGGCGCTGCGCCCGCCCACCACCAGCGGCAGACCGGCCCCGGCCAGCCGTTCGGCCACCGGCGCCCACCCCGCGTCCAGCGTCTTCGGCGCCGGCCCGAGCCGCTTCCCGGCCACCCGCCAGGGCTGCTCCACCAGCGCCACCGAGATCCCCCGCGCCGGCAGCGCCGCGGCCAGCGCCACCAGGTCCCGCGCCTCGATCCCGCCGCCGGCGCCGTGTCCCAGTGCCAGCACCGCCCGCGGCGCGGCCGCCGGGTGCAGGGTGATCCGGGCGTCCCCGACGGGTGTGGGGACGAGTTCCCTCGTCACGGCCTCCCGGCTCACTGCCGCACGGTCGGCGGCTTCCCGGTCGGCGGCTTCCTGGTCGGCGGCTTCCTGGTTCACGGCGGCTCCGGTACGTACGACGGGGAAGGACGGGGACGGGGAGAGGACAGGGGAGGGCGACGGCCGGAAGGCAGGGCGGCGCGGCGGAGCTCAGAAGAGCGTGGTCTCGTACTCGACCTCGGTGTACGGCTCGGTCAGACCGGGCTCGTCGTTGCGGATGCTGCCGACCGCCGGCGACACCGGAGTGGCCCGCAGCGCCCCCGGCGGCGGGGGTATCAGCAGCCGCCGCAGCTCCTCGGGGTCGTCCCGCCGCGGATCCAGCCACTCGTCGAACGATCCCGGGTCGAGGAAGAGCGGCATCCGCTCGTGGATCGGCGCCAGCAGCTCCTCGGCCTCCGTGGTCACGACGGTGAACGTCACCAGCCAGCCCTCCGGGTGGTCCGACGGCACCGTCCGGTTCCGCCAGAACTCGTACAGCCCGGCCAGGGCGAGCGGCGAGCCGTCCGTCCGGGAGACGAAGAACGGCTTCTTCCTCGCCTTCCCGCGCTCACCCGGCACCGTCTGCCACTCGTAGTAGCCGTCCACCGGCAGGATGCACCGCCGGGACGCGAAGGCCTGCCGGTACGAGGGCTTCTCGTGCACCGTGTCCGAACGGGCGTTGATCATCTTCACCGCCGTCTCCGGCGACTTCGCCCACTGCGGCACCAGCCCCCAGCGCAGCACCCGCAGCTGCCGCACCGGAGCCCGTTCCCCCTTCGGCACCCGTTCCAGCACCACGAAGGCGCTCTGCGTGGGCGCGACGTTCCAGCTCGGAGCCAGCGTCTCGGCCGGATCCCACTGCCGGACGCCGAACAGTTCGACGATGTCCTCGGGCCTGGTGCTCGAAGCGAAGCGACCGCACATGCCGTCAGCTTGCCACGACCGCGACCGCCGCCGGGTTTCTCACCCCCTCCTCACGCCCGCCGGAGAACCACCCGCCCCCGCCCGGCCGTCCCCCGCATGGCAGGCTGCCACCCCGGGACGGCCGAACCGAGGCGGAGGAGACCCCCATGGACGCCAGGACCATCGACGAACTGTGGACCGCCGTCACCGGCACCCAGCCCGCCCCGCCCGGCTGGCTCGCCCTCGCCACCGGCGCCGTCGCCCTGCTCGCCGTCCTCACCCGCCCGCTCTGGCGGATCACCCGCAACGCGGTGACCATCGCGCACGAGGGCGGCCACGGACTCGCCGCCCTCGTCACCCGCCGCAGGCTGGCCGGCATCCGGCTGCACTCCGACACCTCCGGCCTCACACTCTCCTACGGCCGCCCCACCGGCCCCGGCATGGTCCTCACCGCCGCCGCCGGCTACCTCACGCCCGCCCTGCTCGGACTCGGCTGCGCCGCCCTGCTCACGGCCGACCGGATCACCCTGCTGCTCTGGCTCGCCATCGTCCTGCTGCTCGCCCTGCTGGTCCGCATCCGCAACGCCTTCGGCTTCCTGAGCGTCCTGCTCACCGGCGCCGCCTTCTTCCTGGTCTCCTGGTTCGGCACCCCCGAGGTCCAGGCCGGCTTCGCCTACCTCGGCAGCTGGTTCCTGCTGTTCGGCGCGGTCCGCCCGGTCCTCGAACTCCAGCACCAGCGCCGCCGCGGCCAGGCCGGGGACTCCGACGCCGACCAGCTCGCCCGCCTCACCGGCGTCCCCGGCCTCGCCTGGACAGCACTCTTCCTGGTCACCGCACTCGCCGCCCTCGCCCTCGGCGCGAGCTGGCTGCTCCGCCCCCTCTGAGCAGGAGCCCCCGCCGACGCGGGCGAAAGGACAGTTCCGGTACGGCCCCTAAACTTGCCCCATGACCGAGACCCTGTGGCCCGCCCCCGTCGCGACCAGCCCCGTTGACGCCACCGTCACCATCCCCGGCTCCAAGTCGGTCACCAACCGGGCCCTGGTGCTGGCGGCCCTGGCCGACGAGCCCGGCTGGGTGCGCCGACCGCTGCGCAGCCGCGACTCCCAGCTGATGGCCGACGGCCTGCGCGCGCTCGGCGTCGGCATCGAGGAGCAGGTCAACAACGACTCCGGCGGCACCGGGGGCGGCGAGGCCTGGCGGGTCATCCCCGCCCCCGCGCTGCGCGGCCCCGCCTCCGTCGACGTCGGCAACGCTGGCACGGTCATGCGTTTCCTCCCCCCGCTCGCCGTCCTCGCCGACGGCCCGGTCCACTTCGACGGCGACCCGCGCAGCCACGAGCGCCCCCAGCACGGCGTGATCGACGCCCTGCGCGCGCTCGGCGCCCGGATCGAGGACGGCGGCCGCGGCGCCTTCCCGCTCACCGTGCACGGCACCGGGGCCCTGGAGGGCGGCCCGGTCGAGCTCGACGCCTCCTCGTCCTCGCAGTTCGTCTCCGCCCTGCTGCTCTCGGGCGCCCGCTACAACCAGGGCGTCGAGGTCCGGCACGTCGGCGGGCCCGTCCCCTCGCTGCCGCACATCCGGATGACCGTCGAGATGCTCCGGCTGGCCGGCGTCCAGGTCGACGCCCCCGGGGACGGCGGCGAGAAGGACGTCTGGCGGGTCACCCCCGGCGCCCTGATCGGCCGCGACATGGTCGTCGAGCCCGACCTCTCGAACGCCGCACCGTTCTTCGCCGCCGCCCTGGTCACCGGCGGCCGGGTCACCGTCCGCGACTGGCCCCGCCACACCACCCAGCCGGGCGACCAGCTGCGCGACCTCTACACCCGGATGGGCGGCAGCTGCGAGTTCACCGACGAGGGCCTCCAGTTCACCGGCACCGGCCGGATCCACGGCATCGAGGCCGACCTGCACGACGTCGGCGAGCTCACCCCGGTGATCGCCGCCGTCGCCGCCCTCGCCGACTCCGAGTCCCACCTCTACGGCATCGCGCACCTGCGGCTGCACGAGACCGACCGGCTGGCCGCCCTCGCCAAGGAGATCAACGACCTCGGCGGCGACGTCAGCGAGACCGAGGACGGCCTGCGGATCCGCCCGCGCAAGCTGGGCGGCGGCGTCTTCCACACCTACGAGGACCACCGTCTGGCCACCGCCGCCGCGGTGATCGGCCTCGCCGTACCCGGCGTCCGGGTGGAGAACGTGGCCACCACCGCCAAGACCCTGCCGGACTTCCCCGCGATGTGGGACGAGTTGCTCACCGGAGTGGTGGCGGGCGGCTGAGCGGGAGACTGGGGACATGCGCCGTTACGGCAAGGACGCCGACGAGGACGACATCCGCAACCGGCCCGGACGGAAGGGCTCCCGCCCTCGCACCCGGATCCGGCCCAAGCACGAGGACGCGGCCGAGGCGATGGTGCTCACCGTCGACCGCGGCCGGCTGACCTGCCTGATCGACCCGGGCACCAAGCAGGAACGCGAGATCGTCGCGATGAAGGCCCGCGAGCTGGGCCGCAAGGGCGTCGTCGTCGGCGACAACGTCTCCATCGTCGGCGACCTCTCCGGGGACGCCGACACCCTGGCCCGGATCGTCCGGGTCGAGGAGCGCAGCTCGGTCCTGCGGCGAACCGCGGACGACGACGACCCGTACGAGCGGATCGTCGTCGCCAACGCCGAGCAGCTCGCCATCGTCACCGCCCTGGCGGACCCGGAGCCCCGGCCCCGGCTGATCGACCGCTGTCTGGTCGCCGCCTACGACGCGGGGATGGAGCCGCTGCTCGTCCTCACCAAGGCCGACCTCGCCCCGGCCGAACCCATGCTGGACGCCTACGCACCGCTCGGCATCCGGTACGTGGTGACCCGCCGGGACGAGCTGGCCACCACCGGCGCCGAGGTCGTCCGGGAGCGCCTGCGCGGCCTGCGCACGGTGTTCATCGGCCACTCCGGCGTCGGCAAGACCACCCTCGTCAACGCCCTCGTCCCGGAGCACCAGCGGAGCACCGGGCGGGTCAACTCGGTCACCGGCCGGGGACGGCACACCACGGTGTCGGCCCTCGCGCTGCGGCTGCCGCCGCCGCCCGGGGCCAAGCCGGGCTCGAAGAAGGCACTGGACACCGGCTGGGTGATCGACACCCCCGGCTTCCGGTCCTTCGGCCTCTCGCACATCGACCCGTCCCGGGTGATCCTGGCCTTCCCCGACCTGGAGCCCGGCACCGCCGAGTGCCCGCGCGCGTGCAGCCACGACGAGCCGGACTGCGCGCTGGACGCCTGGGTCGCCGAGGGGCACGCCGATCAGGCCCGGCTCTACTCGCTGCGCCGTCTGCTGGCCAGCAAGGAGGCCCGCGAGGACGACTGACCCGCCCGGGTGCGCGGGCGGAGTCCGGTGTTTTCGCGCGTTCGAGGTGTCGGAGCACCGCTGCCTGGTGATCATAGGAAAGTCGGGCCGGATCACGGCCCGTTTCCGGCGATCGACAGGGAGAGCACGCGATGGCATGGGCCCTGGTGATCCTGGCCGGTCTCCTGGAGACCGGCTTCGCGATCAACCTCAAGCTCAGTGAAGGCTTCACCAAGCTCTGGCCCACCATCAGCTTCTGCGTCTTCGCCCTCGGCAGCTTCGGTCTGCTCACGATCTCCCTGAAGACCCTCCCGGTCGGCCCCGCGTACGCGGTGTGGACCGGGATCGGCGCGGCCGGCACCGCGATCTACGGCATGGTCTTCCTGGACGAGACCACCTCGGTGCTCAAGCTGGTGTCGATCTCCCTGGTGATCGCCGGGGTGATCGGCCTCCAGCTGAGCGGTTCCGCGCACTGAGCCCCCGCCCGCCCGGGGCGGGTTCGGCCCGGGGCCCGGCCCTTCCCGGTCCGGTCCGCGAGCCCGACTGTCCCGATCGGGGAGGGCTCGCTAGGGTTTCGGACATGGCCGACTACCACGACGACCTCCGACTCGCCCACGTCCTCGCCGACTCGGCCGACTCGGTCACCCTGGAGCGCTTCCGCGCACTCGACCTCCGGGTCGAGACCAAGCCCGACCTCACCCCCGTGAGCGACGCCGACAAGGCCGCCGAGGAGCTCGTGCGCAGCATCCTCCAGCGGGCCCGCCCGCGCGACGCGGTGCTCGGCGAGGAGTTCGGCCTCCAGGGCACGGGACCGCGCCGCTGGGTGATCGACCCGATCGACGGCACCAAGAACTACATCCGCGGCGTGCCGGTCTGGGCCACCCTGATCGCGCTGCTGGAGGACGGCCCGGACGGCGTCGAACGGCCGGTCGTCGGCATCGTCTCGGCCCCCGCGCTGAACCGCCGCTGGTGGGCCGCCAAGGACCTAGGCGCGTTCGCCGGCCGCAGCCTGGCCAAGGCGAGCCGGATCCGGGTCTCCGGCGTCTCCCGGATCGAGGACGCCTCCTTCTCCTACTCCTCGCTCTCCGGCTGGGAGGAGCGCGGCCGCCTCGACCCGTTCCTCGACCTCACCCGGGCCTGCTGGCGCACCCGTGCCTACGGCGACTTCTGGTCGTACATGATGGTCGCCGAAGGCGCGGTCGACATCGCGGCCGAGCCGGAACTGTCCCTGTGGGACATGGCGGCCAACTGCATCATCGTCGAGGAGGCCGGCGGCCGCTTCACCGGCCTGGACGGCGTCCCGGGCCCGGGCGGCGCCGACGCGGTCGCCTCCAACGGCCTGCTCCACGAGGAGGCGCTGGGCCGCCTCGGCGTGTGACCCCGGCAGTGCCCCGTGACATGGGTGCGGGCCCGCCACGACCGGTGCTCCGGTCGTGGCGGGCCCGCTGCTCATCGGGGGCGCGCCGGCGTCACCGCTGCTTGCGCAGCTCCCGCACGGCCGCCTCCAGGCGCTGACCGTAGTCGGCGTCGGCCTTGCGGAAGTTCTCGATCGCCCGCTCGACGATGTCGTCGCGGTCGGCCGAGACCTTGGCGATGAAGCCGGCCAGGTTGGCGACCAGCCGCTGCTTCTCGTCCTCGCCGATCAGCCGGTACAGGTTGCCCGCCTGCACGAAGTCGTTGTCCTCGGCGTGCGAGGGGGCCTCGGAGGTGCCGGTGGCACCGCTGACGGGGGTCGGCGCCCAGAGCGGCCGGCCGGTCTGCACCGGGCCGCCGAAGCTGTTGGGCTCGTAGTTCTTCTGGCGGCCGTGCCGGCCGTCGTACAGGTGGCCGTCACGGCTGTTGTTGCGCGCCTCGGCGGCGTGCGGGCGGTTGACCGGCAGGTGGTCGGCGTTGATGCCGACGCGGTAGCGGTGGGCGTCCGCGTACGCGAACAGGCGGCCCTGCAGCATCTTGTCGGGGGACGGACCGATGCCGGGCACGAAGTGCGACGGGGAGAAGATCGACTGCTCGACCTCGGCGAAGACGTTGTCGGGGTTGCGGTTGAGCTCCAGCTTGCCGAACTCGACCAGCGGGTAGTCGGCGTGCGGCCAGACCTTCGTCAGGTCGAAGGGGTTGAAGCGGTAGTTCGCCGCGTCGGCGGCCGGCATGATCTGGACGCTGACCGTCCAGGTGGGGAACTCGCTGCGCTCGATGGCCTCGCGCAGGTCCCGCTGGTGGCTGTCCGGGTCCTCGCCCGCGAGCTTGGCCGCCTCCTCCGACGTCAGGTTCCTGATCCCCTGGTCGGTCTTGAAGTGGTACTTGACCCAGAAGTACTCGCCGGCCTCGTTCTGCCACTGGTAGGTGTGCGAGCCGAAGCCGTCCAGGTGCCGGTAGGAGGCCGGGATGCCGCGGTCGCCGAACAGCCAGGTCACCTGGTGGGTGGCCTCGGGCGACAGGCCCCAGAAGTCCCAGACGTTGTCCGCCTCCTGCGAGCCCGTGTACGGGTCGCGCTTCTGGGTGTGGATGAAGTCCGGGAACTTGGTGGCGTCCTTGATGAAGAACACCGGGGTGTTGTTGCCGACGAGGTCGTAGTTGCCCTCCTCGGTGTAGAACTTCAGCGCGAAGCCGCGCGGGTCGCGCACCGCGTCGGCGGAGCCGAGGTTGCCCGCCACGGTGGAGAACCGCAGGAAGGTCTCGGTCTGCTTGCCGACCTCGGAGAGGAACGCCGCCCGCGTGTAGCCGGTCACGTCGGCGGTCACGGTGAACGTGCCGTACGCGGCCGCGCCGCGGGCGTGCACCACGCGCTCCGGGATCCGCTCGCGGTTGAAGTGCGCGAGCTTCTCGAACAGCTGCTGGTCCTGGATCAGCGCCGGACCGCCGACACCGGCGGTCTCGGTGTTCTGGTTGTCGGCGACGGGGGCACCCGCCTCCGTGGTGAGGGTGGGGCGCAGCTCGTCCTGGGTAGTCATAAGAGGGTGCCTCCGCGTGATCCGGTCGTTACGACTCGATCCTAACTTGGACTTTGTCTAAGTCAACACTGGAACCAGACTGGGAGTGCACTTACCCTGTACCCATGAGTGACCTGCTGGAACGGCTTCGCGGACGTGGATGGCGGCTGACCTCGCAGCGCCGGGTCGTGGCCGAGGTCCTCGACGGAGAACACGTCCACCTCACCGCCGACGAGGTGCACGCGCGCGCGGCGCAACGGCTGCCCGAGATCAGCCGCGCCACCGTCTACAACACCCTCGGCGAACTCGTCTGCCTCGGCGAGGTGCTGGAGGTCGCGACCGACGGCCGCGCCAAGCGGTACGACCCCAACGCCCACCACGCCCACCAGCACCTGGTCTGCTCCGGCTGCGGCGCCATCCGCGACGTCCACCCGCTGGGCGACCCGCTGGCCGCGCTGCCCGCCTCCGAGCGGTTCGGCTTCACCGTCTCCGGCGCCGAGATCACCTACCGCGGCCTCTGTCCGGACTGTACGACCGGCCCCTGAGCAGCCCCCGCGAACCGCCCCCGGCGCCACCACCCCCGGCACAGGGTGTCCGGGCGGACCGCGCAGGCGGGCACCTCGACCCGGTGAACGACGAGGACGACGAGGACGACGTCCCGACCCGCGGCGAGCGGCGCCGGGTGCCCGTGGCCGGGCCCGGCGCTACGCGCTCAGCTCGGCGTGGAGGGCGCCCAGCAGGCGGCCGGCCCGCTCGGCCACCTCGGCCGGACCGTAGTCCGCCGCCCGCCGGCACCAGTTCTCCGCCTGCACCGGCTCCCCCCGGCGCAGCGCCAGCAGCGCGAGCCGCAGCGCCGCCCGCCCGTGCCCGGCGTCCGCGGCCCGGGTGTACCAGAGCATCGCCTCGGCCTCGCTGTCCTGCCGGGCCAGCAGCAGCCCCAGGTTGAACGCGGCGCTGCGGCTGCCCGCCGCCGCGGCCCGCCGGTACCAGCTCTCGGCGATCTCCAGCGCCCCGCGCTCGGCCGCCCGCACTCCCATCCGCACCTGGGCCCGCCGGTGCCCGGCGTCCGCCGCCACCGCGTACCAGTGCTCGGCCTCCTGGTCCGCGTCCCCGCGCCGGTCCAGCACCGAGGCCAGCCGGAACGCACCCTCCGCCGACCCGCCCGCCGCCGCCTGGCGGTAACGCTCCAGCGCGCCCGCCAGATTGCCGCGCTGCTCCTGCACCACCGCCAGCTGAAGCGCCGCCTCGCCGTGCCCCTCGGCAGCGGCGCGCGCGTACCACTCCTGCGCCTGCCGCTGCTCGCCGCGCCCGGCGTGCAGGACGCCCAGGTTGAAGGCGCCGTCCACGCTGCCCGCCTCCGCGGCCTTGGAGAACCACGGTTCGGCGCCCGACTCGTCACCGCGCTGCAGCAGCACCACGGCCAGCGCGTTGCACGCCTCCCGGTGCCCGGCGTACGCGGCCCGCCGGTACCACTGCTCGGCCTGCTGGTCCCGCCCGGCGCCCGCGCAGAGCAGCCCCAGGTTGAACGCGCCGTTCTGGTCCCCGGCCTCCAGCGCGCTGCGGTACCAGCGCTCCGCCTCGGCGGCCTCGCCGCGCGAGGCGTGCAGCGCGCCCAGCGCGTTCGCCGCGTTGCCGTCCCCGGCCTCGGCCGCCTCCTGCCACCACTCGGCGGCGGCACCGAGATCCCCGGAGTCGCGCAGCAGGAAGCCCAGCGCGCACGCGGCCCGGGGCTCGCCGTTCTGCGCCGACTGCCGGTACCAGCGGGCGGCCTCCTCCAGCAGCGCCTGGTCCCCGCCGGCCCGGTCCTCCAGCAGGACGCCGAGGCGCAGCGCCGCCCGGGCGTGGCTGCGGGCGGCCGCGATCCGGTACCAGGCCTCCGCGGTCTCCTTGTCCCCGGCCGCCTCCCGCATCCGGGCCAGCCGGTAGGCGGCCTCCCGGTGTCCGGCGTCGGCGGACACCTTGAACCAGCGTTCGGCGCGGACGTCGCGCCGGTGCTCCATCAGGTCGCCGAGCGCGTACGCGCCCAGCGGGTGACCGTGGTCGGCGGCGAAGTGCAGCCAGTACTCGGCCGCCTCCTCCTCACCCTGGTCCCGCAGTTGCAGGCCGAGCGCGTGCGCGGCCGGCGCGCTGCCGGCCACCGCGGCCTGCCGCCACCACTGGGCCGCCTCGGCCCGGTGGCCCTGCTGGTGCAGCAGCACGCCGAGGTTGTTGGCGGCGGAGCGGAGTCCGGCAGCGGCGGCCCCGCGCAGGTACGGCTCCGCGTCCTCCAGGTCGCCGCGGCGCAGCAGCAGCGTGCCGAGCCGGCCGGCGGCGTCCGCGTCGCCGTCGTCGGCGGCCTGACGGTGCCTGGCTTCCAGTGCGGCCTGCTCGCGGGCGGCCAGCGCGGTCTCGAAGCTCGCGGAGTCGAAGCCGGCGTGCTCGCCGGCGTCCGCCCCCGGGCCGCTCTGTTCGGTGAGCGCGCCGTACGGGCCGATCTCGGCGGTGAACCGGCTGGTGGGGACGTGCACCAGGCTGTCCGGGCCGTAGCCGGGCGCCGGGCGGCGCTCCGTCAGGCCGCTGGTGCGCTGGGCGGGCAGGGCACCCGGGTTCCGCTCGGGGCTCTCCGCCCAGGCCTCGGTGTCCGCCTCGGTGGTCGCCGGTTTCGCTCCTGTCCCGTTCTTTCCGATCAGCCTCATGCCGACTCCCGCTCCCCCAGAGTGTCGCGGCATCCTTCCCCGGCCATCGGCCGGGGGGACCGTCCCCCGGTCTTGGACCGGAGGCACCCCCAGGGGGCGCGTCGGACCGGACGGCCGGTCAGCAGCCGTGCAACGTCCCCCATGTGTCCCATCGTCGCATCACCCGCAACCCGCGTACACCTGCCCCGGCCGATTTCGGCGGGGCGGACCCGAAGCCGACGAGATTGCTTCGGCGCTTTGTCGATTTCCCGACACTGGCGTCCGCAAACCCCGCTGCCGTCGTCCTTGGCGACGCTCGATGGTACCGGAGCAACCCCCGCGGCCCGGCCGAAAAAACGCCAGAGGCCCGGAGGACGAATCCTCCGGGCCTCTGTGCTACTGAGTAGCGGGGACAGGATTTGAACCTGCGACCTCTGGGTTATGAGCCCAGCGAGCTACCGAGCTGCTCCACCCCGCGTCGGTAGCCAAACCATAACACGGTCGCGGGGTGGGACAGAAATCGGTCGCCGCAGCTCAGCGCCTCAGGGGCTGGTGCTCGGCGCCGGCGCCGGGGTGGCCCCCGGTGAGCCCGACGGGGCGGGCGTCCCCGACGGAGCCCCCGACGGAGCCCCGGGCGAGGGCCCCGCCGACGCGGCCGCGGGCGCGAGACCGGCCTTCTGCAAGGCCGCGGCCAGCGCCTTGGCCGCCTCGCTCTGCGCCTTCTGAGCCTGCCCGACGGCCACCCAGTCACCGGACTTGGCGGCGTTGTCGAGCTCGCCCTGCGCCTTCAGCACGTCCGCCATCGCCTTCTGCAGCTCGGGCGTGACCGTGCTCCCCGGCGCCGGCGTCGTCGGATTCGTCGGCGTCGTCGGGTTGGTGGGCGTCGTCGGGTTCGTCGGCGTGGTGGGTGCGGTCGGCGTGGTCGCCGGCGCCGCGCCCGCGAACACCTTCCGCAGCGCCTCCTCCAGCGTGTTCTCGAAGGCCACGTTGTCGTTGCCGTAGACCGCCAGCACCTTCTGCAGCGTCGGGTACTTGGCGCCGCGCCCGCGGACGTACACCGGCTCGACGTTCAGCAGGCCCCCGCCGACGGGCAGCGTCAGCAGGTTGCCGTACTCCAGCTCCGAGTCACCGCCGCTCTTCAGCAGGGTGATCTGCTGCGCCACCTCCTGCCGCGAGTTGAACTGCGACTGCACCAGGTTCGGGCCGAGCGTCTTGGAGTCCCCCGGCACCTTGAGGATCCGGAGCTTGCCGTAGTCCGGGCCCGGGTCGGCGCTGACGGCCATGAACGCCGCCAGGTTGTCCCGGCCGCGCGGCACGAAGGTGGTCGTCAGCGAGAAGCTCGCCGACGTGACCGCCGGGTCCGGCATCCGCACCGTCAGGTAGTACGGCGGCTGGAACTGCTTGGTGTCGCTGGTCGGGTCCACCGGGACCTGCCAGATGTCGCTGCCGTTGAAGAACGAGTTGGCGTCCGTCACGTGGTACTGGCCCAGCAGGTCGCGCTGCACCTTGAACATGTCCTGCGGGTAGCGCAGGTGGGGCATCAGCGTGCCCGGGATCTCCGCCTTGGCCTTCACGGTGTCCGGGAACGCCTTCATCCAGGTCTTCAGCACCGGGTCGTTCTCGTCCCACTGGTACAGCGTCACCTCGCCGGTGTACGCGTCCACGGTGGCCTTGACCGAGTTGCGGATGTAGTTGACCTGGTTGGCGACGGTCAGCAGCTCACCGCGCTGGTTGGTCAGCGAGTCCTTGGTGGCCGTGCCCAGCGTCGTCTTCGACGAGAAGGGGTAGCCGTCCGAGGTGGTGTAGCCGTCCAGCACCCAGACCACCCGGCCGTTCTCCACCACCGGGTACGGGTCGGCGTCGATCGACAGCCACGGCGCGACCTTCTCCACCCGCTCCTTGGGCGTCCGGTCGTAGATCACCTTGGCGCCGTCGGTGATCGCCCCCGCGTAGAGGATCTGCGGCTCGGCGAACTTCACCGCGTACGCGGCCCGGGTCAGCGGGTTGTTCAGCGAGACGCCGCTGCCGCCGGTGTACTTGTACTGCTTGTTCTCACCGGAGTCGGTGGTGTAGTCGATCTCCTGGTTGGAGCCGCCCACGATCGAGTACGTGGAGGTCTTCTCGCCGTAGTAGATCCGCTGCTGGTAGTCGCCCAGCGAACCCGTCGCCGGCAGGCCGGACTCGGTGAAGACCGGCTGGCCCTTGTCGTTGACCTGGTTGCCCTTGGCCACCACCGCGCCGTAGCCGTGCGTGTACTTGAAGTGGTCGTTGATCCAGTTCCGCTGCACACCGTTGAGGTCCAGCTCGCGCAGGCCGATCACGGTGTCCTGGGCGCCCGCGTCCTTGCCGTACCGGTCCACGTCCAGGGTCTGCGGGAACGCGTAGTACGACCGCTGCTGCTCGATCGACTGGAAGGTCGGCGAGACGACGTTCGGGTCGATCAGCCGGATGTCCGAGATGGTCTGCGCGTCCGGCTTCAGCGCCTCGGCGTCGGTCGTGCCCTTCGGGGTGTACGGGATCGTCTGGCTGTCCGAGATCCCGTACGCCTGGCGCGTCGCGTCGATGTTCTTCTGGATGTAGGGCGTCTCCTTGGCCTGCTCGTTCGGCTTGACCTGGAACTGCTGCACGATCGCCGGGTACACCCCGCCGATCAGCACCGCCGACAGCACCATCAGGCCCAGCCCGATCAGGGCCGGGGCCCAGGTGCGCCGCACCGGGGTCAGGAAGAACAGCACCGCGCAGATGATCGCGACGAAGAACAGGATCGTCTTCGCCGGCAGGAACGCGTTGGCGTCCACGTACCGCAGGCCGGTCCAGCCGGAGACCTCCCGGTAGGCGCCGGTCTTCACGGCCAGCGCGTACCGGTCCAGCCAGTACGCCACCGCCTTCAGCAGCACGAAGATGCCCAGCAGCACCGCCAGGTGCCCCTGCGCACCGACGCTCGCCCGCCGGCCCGGTCCCTGCAGCCGCAGCCCGCCGTACAGGTAGTGCACCAGCACCGAGGTCAGCAGCGAGACGATCACCGCGCTGAACGCGAAGCCCAGCACGAACTCGTAGAACGGCAGATCGAAGGCGTAGAACGAGACGTCCCGCCCGAACTGCGGGTCCTTGACCCCGAACGAGGTCCCGTTGGTCCACAGCAGCCACGTCCGCCACTGGCCCGAGGCCGCGGCACCCGCCACCAGCCCGATCACCAGCGAGATCCCGATCAGCGCCCAGCGCTTGAACGGCGCCAGGCCCGAGCGGTAGCGGTCCAGGCTCTGCTGCTCGACCGACATCGCCGACAGCGGCGGCCTCAGCCGGTGCGCCAGCCACACGTTGAAGCCGACGATCACCGCCATCAGCAGGCCGAAGACCGCGAACAGCCCGATCTTGGTCCAGAGCTGGGTGGTGAACACCGAGGAGTACTGGACCGACTTGAACCAGAGCCAGTCCGTCCAGAATCCGGCGAACATGACGAACAGCAGGAAGAGGACCGCGAGCACTCCCAAGGTCAGCAGGAGCACTCGCGCCCGCCGGGAGGGCGGGCCTACTCTGCGCCGGAAACCCGGCCCTGAGCGTTCCGGCATCTGGAATACCACGGTGGCACCTCAGTTGTGTCGTCTGGAGTCGGTCGGTCTTCAGTGCAACTTAACCAGGCTTTAGCCGAGTTCCCACCGTTAGCAGACGGTTACGAGCGCAGCCGGCCCCCGCTCCCCCGCCGGCGGGGGCCTCACGGCGCTCCCGACGGCTCCCGGACGGCCTCCGTCCGGCCTCCCGACGGGCTCCCCACGGCACCGCCGGGCACCGCGCCCGGCACGGGACCCGGCACCGCCGGGCCCGCCGGACCCGCCCGGCGTGTGAGGATTGAGGCATGTCCGATGGATCCAATCTCCCCGACGACGTCTCCACGCTCCCGGCCGCGACCCCGCTGACCCGGGCCGCCCTGGAGATCGACGAGTACGCCGCCACCCTCGGCTGGGACCTCCCGGCCCGGCTGTTCGCCCTGGTGGACAGCGCCGCCCTGCGCAAGGCCGACCCGCGCATCGCCAAGCAGCTCGGCCTCCCCGACACCGAGGAGGCCGGCCTCACCCCGGTCGAGCAGGACGAGCTGCCGGCCGGCATGGAGCTGGACAAGTTCCTCGGCACCATCGCCTGGCCCGACGCGGTCGCCGGCTGCGCGCTGGTGGTCGAGCGGCTGATGCTGCCGCCCGGCTCCGAGCAGACCCGCCCGCGCAACGCCAGCGACGCCCAGCTCGCCGACTGGGTGGCCAACCACCCCAAGCGCGAAGAGGTGCGGATCACCGCCGCCGTGCTGCGCGGCGGGAAGAAGGAGGTCGCGCTGCGGCTGCGGTCCAAGGACGTCGCGCGCGAGGTGCTGACCGGCCCCGACCTGGTGCCGGGCCTGACCGAGGCCCTGCTGGCGACCTTCTCGTAGCGCAACGGTCAACCGGTCGATCGGTCAGCCGGCCGTCCGGCCGGTTGACCGGTCTTCCGCATGCCGGTCCCACGATCTCGCGATCTTCAGGTCTTCCGGTCTTGCGATCGCCCGGCTGACCGGCCGGCCGGCGGTGGGTCGGTCGGCTACGCGGCGCAGGAGGGCAGTGCGGAGGTCTGCCCGGAGCGGATCTGCTCCAGCGACTTCAGCGCGCCGTCCAGCGTCTCGGCCTTGACCAGGGTCAGCCCGTCCGGGGTGTTCTTCCCCGCCTCGGCGCAGTTGGCGGCCGGCGTGAGGAAGTACTCGGCGCCGGCGTCCCGTGCGGCGATCAGCTTCATCGATATGCCGCCGATCGGCCCGACCGCCCCGTTGTCGTCGATGGTGCCGGTGCCGGCCACGAACCGGCCGTCGGTGAGGTCGCCGGGCGTCAGCTTGTCGATGATGCCGAGCGAGAACATCAGGCCGGCACTGGGCCCGCCGACGTCCTGCAGCCCGATGTCGATCCGGAACGGGTAGGTGTGCTTCAGGCCCGGACGGATGCCGACCATCGCGGAGCCGCTGTCGGGCGACTTCACGGTCGGGACGGTGATGTCGGTGCGCACCCCCGGCTCGGCCGAGCCCTCCTTGACCCGCGGCACGACGGTGAAGACCACCTGCTCGCCGGGCTGGCGCTTGGTGACCGCCTTGGCCACGCCCTCCGGGTCGGCCACCGCGGTGCCGTCGACGGCGACGATCTGGTCGCCGGCGTGCAGCCGGCCCTCGGCCGGGGCTCCGGCGGTGACGGCCTGGACGATCAGCTCGCTGCCCATCGGGATGCCGAGCTGCTTGAGCGCCGCGGTCCGGGCGTGGTCCTCGGAGAGCGCGAACTCCTCGGCGTTCTGCTGCTTGGCCTCGGCGTCGGTCTGCCCCTTGGGGTAGACGTTGTCGTGCGGCACCACCAGCACGTCGTCCCGCAGCCAGCCGATCACCGCGTTGACCAGGCTGGGCTCGTACTTGGCCCCGGTCACCTGCACGGTGGTCATGTTGAGGTGGCCGCTCGCCGGGAACGACTCGTGGCCGGTGATGGTGATCACCGGCGTGCCCGTCTTCTCCTGCACCCCGAGCGTGTTGTACGTCGGCCCCGGGCTCATCTCGGTGTACGGCACCTTCATCAGCACCGAGACACAGAGCAGCGCTATGAGCAGCAGGGTGGCGGCGAGCATCGTCGCAGAGCGGCGTGGCATGACTCGACAGTACGGGACGCGACCGACGGTACGCCCGGCGGGCTACCGGCCCGGGCGCTCGCCCGGACCGGAGCCGGTCGTGGTGCGTTCCATCGCGGCCATGAACCGCTTGTGTTCGGCCAGTGAGGCCGGGTCCCCCGTCGCCCTGGGGGCCCTCTGGGCCCACCCCGCCCACACGGCGGCGAGCAGTGCGGCGACAACCGGAATGATCAACCAGGCGAGCGCAGCCATCTCAGTACTCCCAGCTCGTCGTGTCTATGAGCAGATTAACCACTCCGGCGGACAACGTTGACGGCGCCTTCCGGGTTACGGCACGGCCGATCGGCTCACTGCCAGGGAGTATTCGGCGCACAGGCCCACACCCGTTCGAGTGAGGGCCCGGCGCGCCTGCGCGTCGGCGGGGCTGCGGGGGGCTGGGGGCGGGGCTGCGGGGGCTGGTCAGCAGCTCCCGGCGCCGACCCACTCCTCCTCGCCGTCGGCGAAGACCTGGTGCTTCCAGATCGGCACCTCGTGCTTGAGGTCGTCGATCAGCCGACGGGCCGCGGCGAACGCCTCGCCGCGGTGGGCGCAGGAGACGGCGACGATCACCGCCTTGTCGGTGATCTCCAGCCGGCCGATCCGGTGGACCGCGGCGAGCGCCCGGACCGGGAAGTCCGCGACGATCTTCTCGGCGATCCGGCGCATCTCCTGCTCGGCCGTGGGGTGGCAGCTGTACTCCAGTGCGGAGACCGACTTGCCGCCGTCGTGGTCGCGGACCGTCCCGACGAAGACGGTCGTCCCGCCGGCCGCGTCGTCGCCCACCGCGTCGTACACCTCGTCGAGGGAGAGCGGGGTGTCGCGGATCGCGAGCAGGCGGATCGGGTCGTGGTTCTCGGACATGACCCCATGATCCCCCATCCCGGGCGGTCCGGGGCAAGAGCTTTCCGCATCACGACGGAGGAATTTCGCATCGTGAGAAACGGCCCGGAGCGAGCCACCCTCCGGACCGGACCCGGGCCAGTCCCCGGGCTACCCGGACCGGGGCCGGACCCGGAGCCGGAGCCGGGCGGCCGGCCGCGGCCCGGGGGCGACCGCGGTCGGCGCGTCGCCGATCAGAAACGGCGCCGCTTCCGCGCCCGCCGCACCAGCGCCGCCGTACCCACCAGCGCCACCGTCGCCCCGGCCGCGCCCAGGCTGGTCGCGGCCTCCTTGCCGCCCAGCCGGCGCCCGGCCACCGCGTGCTTCCCCGCCACCTGCGCCAGCAGCTCCGCCAGCACCTCCTCGTTGGTGTACGTCGGCCGCCAGCCCGCCTCGTGCAACCGGCTGCCCGACACCACCCACGGGTACATCGTGTACGCCAGGTCACCGGCCGGCGCCGGGGTCAGCCCCAGCCGGTGCAGCCGCGCCGCCGTACCCAGCGCGAGCGAGGCCGGGAGCTCCATCCGCCGGATCCCCGACAGCCGCTCCACGTCCTCCTGCTCCAGCCAGCCGTCACAGCCGACCGTCACCTCGCCCTCGACCAGGCCCAGCGCCGCGTACTCCAGCGCCGCCGCCAGGTCGTCCACGTGGCAGAACTGCCAGCACGGCCGCGAACCCGCCACCACCAGCAGCCGCGGCGCCTCGAAGTGCCGGGTCAGCACCGTGTCGACCCCGGGGCCCACCACCACCGCCGGGCGCAGCACCGTCACCTGCAGCCCCGGGTGCGCCCGCGGCGCGCGCCGGGCCAGCCGCTCGATCTCCAGCAGGTCCCCGACCAGCGAGGCCTCCTCGGTCGCCCGCAGCTCCGAGTCCTCGGCCAGCGGGACCTCGTTGTCGGCCAGCGCGCCGTAGACCATCGCGGAGGTGCAGAGCACCACCCGGTGCACCCCGGCCGCCGCGGCGGCCGTCAGCACCGTCTGCGCGCCCCGCACGTTGTAGGCGCTGCGCGCCCGCGGGTCCGACTCCATGCCCAGGTCCATCGCCAGGTGGACCACCACGTCCACGCCGGCCAGCCGCTCGGCGACGGCGGGGTCCCGCACGTCCAGGACCCGCCACTGGACGCCCGGCACCTCACCGCGCCGGTCGTCCACCGCGAGCACTTTCTTCACGCCCGGCGAGGCGACCAGCCGGGCTGCGACGCGCTCGCCGAGCACGCCGGCGGCACCCGTGACCGCCACGGTCAGGGGTCTTCCGTCATAGGCTGGAGGAGGCGACGCCGTGATGTCCGGGGCGTCCTCTCCTCCGGTCAGCCCAGAGCGAACGTCCGAAGGCGGGGAACTCACCGGCCATCCTCCACGGTTAGCTTATGTGCGTACGTACGTGTGTCACGTACGTCCATCCTGCCCGAGGCGGAGGCCCGGCGGTGCACCCGGCGCGGACCAGCCGCGTGGGAGCCGCCCACCGGCCGGGAGTCCCCCACTCCACCGACCGCCCCGGGCCTGCAGATTTCACCGCCACCACCCGCATGACGGCCGACCGGATCGAGGACCCCGTGAGCGACCTTCCCTTCGGATTCGGCGTTCCGCCCGAGGAGCCCGAAGACGGCAAGGCCAAGCCCGGAGACGAGCAGAAGAAGGACCAGGGCGGCGACGAGCAGAGCGGCCCGCAGCCCTTCGGCTTCGGTGCCGGCAACCCGTTCGGCGCGCTCTTCGGCATGGGCGGCCTGCCCGGCGGACCGGGCACCCCCGGTGCCCCCGGCGCCGGCGACAACCCCTTCGCCGCCATGTTCGGCGGCCTCAACCCCAACGACCTCGGCGCCGCGTTCCAGCAGCTCGGTCAGATGCTCTCGTTCGAGGGCGGCCCGGTCAACTGGGAGCTGGCCAAGGACATCGCCCGGCAGACGGTCGTCGCCGAGCCCGCCGAGGGCAAGAGCAAGGACCGGTCGGTGAGCGCCACCGAGCGCTCCGCCGTCGCCGAGGCCGTCCGCCTCGCCGACCTCTGGCTCGACGGCTCCACCGAGTTCCCGTCCGGCGCCGGTACCGCCGTCGCCTGGAGCCGCGCCGAGTGGATCGAGGCCACCCTTCCGGTCTGGAAGGACCTCGTCGACCCGGTCGCCGAGCGCGTCGGCAACGCCATGGGCGGCGTCCTGCCCGAGGAGATGCAGGCCATGGCCGGCCCGCTGATGGGCATGATGCGCTCCATGGGCGGCGCCATGTTCGGCACCCAGATCGGCCAGGCGCTCGGCGCGCTCGCCGCGGAGGTCGTCGGCTCCACCGACGTCGGCCTGCCGCTCGCCCCCGCCGGCAAGGCCGCGCTGCTGCCGCAGAACGTCGCCGAGTTCGGCGAGGGCCTGAACGTCCCCGTCGAGGAGGTCCGGCTCTACCTCGCCCTGCGCGAGGCAGCCCACCAGCGGCTCTTCGCCCACGTGCCGTGGCTGCGCGCCCACCTGCTCGGCGCCGTCGAGGCCTACGCCCGCGGCATCAAGGTCGACACCACCCGCATGGAGGAGCTGGTCGGCCAGCTCGACCCGAGCAACCCCGAAGCCCTCCAGGAGGCGCTCGCCGGCGGCCTGCTCCAGCCCGAGGACACCCCCGAGCAGAAGGCCGCGCTCGCCCGCCTGGAGACCGCGCTCGCACTCGTCGAGGGCTGGGTCGACGCCGTCGTGCACGCCGCCGCCGAGCCCCACCTTCCGCAGGCCGGCGCCCTGCGCGAGACCGTCCGCCGCCGCCGCGCGGCCGGCGGGCCCGCCGAGCAGACCTTCGCCACCCTCGTCGGCCTCGAACTGCGGCCGCGCCGGCTGCGCGACGCCGCCCGGCTCTGGGCGCTGCTCGCCGACGCCCGCGGCGTCGAGGGCCGCGACGACCTCTGGCAGCACCCGGACATGCTGCCCACCGCCGCCGACCTCGACGACCCGGACGCCTTCGTGCACCGGGACACCGCGGGCAGCCTCGAAGGCGGTCTCGACTTCGACGCGATCGACAAGCTCCTCGGGGAGGCCGCCGCGGGCGGCGGCACCGGGACGTCCGGCCCGGCGGCCGAGCCGGGATCCGGCCCGAAGCCCGACCTGACGAAGAACGACGACGAGGACGGAAAGGGCGAGCCCGGCGCATGACGGTCACCGAGACGGTCCCCGGCGGCACGGGCAGCACCGGCGGCACGGAAGCCGGCGCCGCCGGGGCGGGCGCCCTGCACGCGGACGCCGTCCGCGCCCTGGACGGCTGGCGCCCCGCCGACCAGGACCAGGAGCGGCTGCGCCGCGACTACCTGCAGCACCTCGCCGAACAGCCCGAGGGCCTGTTCCGCTCCTGCCTGCCCGCCCACATCACCGCCAGCGCGGCAGTCGTCGACCCGGCCGCCGGACGGGTGCTGCTCACCCTGCACCCCAAGGTCGGCCTGTGGCTGCAGATGGGCGGCCACTGCGAGCCCGGCGACCGCGACCTCGCCGCCGCCGCGCTGCGCGAGGCCACCGAGGAGTCCGGCATCGCCGGTCTCACGCTACTGACGCAGGACGGCGCGCCCGTCCCGGTCAAGCTCGACCGGCACCAGGTGCGCTGCACCGGCAAGGACCGGCCGGAGAACACCCACCTCGACGTCCAGTACGTCGCGGTGGCGCCGCCCGGCTCCCTGGCCCTGATCAGCGAGGAGTCGCTCGACCTCCGCTGGTTCGACTTCGACGCACTGCCCGACCTCACGGACGGGTCGGTGCGCGACCTCGTCGCCCGCGCCCGGCAGCTGACCGGTTGACCGGTTGAGGCGTTCGGGGGCGTCCGGACGAGGAAAGGGGCGTGGGCCACAACGGCCCACGCCCTTCTCCGTACCTGACTCCGCACCTGTGTCCGCCGCGACTCCCGCGAGCCGCGGGGCCACCGCCTCAGCCGCAGGAACCGGCCGGTTCCGAGTCCGGCGGACCGGCGTGCCGCGCCCCCGGAATGTGCGGCAGCCGGGCCGCCGACACCACGCCCTCCAGGTAGCCGCGGGCCCGCTCCGTCCTCGGATAGGCCTCCAGCAGCGCCCAGAAGGCCGGCCCGTGGTCCGGCACCAGCAGATGCGCCAGCTCGTGCAGCAGCACGTAGTCGACGACGTACTCCGGCATGCCCTGGAGACGGTGCGAGAGCCGGATCGTCCGCTCACTGGGGGTGCACGAACCCCACCGCGAGTTCTGGTTCGTCACCCAGCGCACCTGGGCCGGCTCGGCCCGGTCGTCCAGGTAGGCGGCGGAGAGCTCACGGGCCCGCGCCACCAGCGCGTCGTCGCCGAGCACCCGGCGGCTCTCCTGGGCGGCGAGCTTCTCCAGCATCTGCGCGACCCAGCGCTGTTCCTCGGCGTGCGACATCCGGGCCGGGATCAGCACGATGGTGCGGTCGCCCTCCCGGTACGCGGAGACCGTCCGGCTGCGCCGGGCGCTGCGCCGCACCTCCACCCGGGAACGGTCGAACGGCTCCGACCGCGCGGCCCCTGGTTGCTGCTCCGGACGCCCGCGCGTACTCGGCGCCGCCACTTGCGACCCGGACGCTGCACGGGCACGCCGAGGCGACGCCTGGGGATGGGAGTCCCGTTCGGCTGCCATGGCACACGACGTTACCCGGTACCCCTGACAGAAGTCCGCTGCCGTGGCCGAAATGTTTCGTGGAGCGATCGGGAACGAAAGGCCGACAGAAGGTGTCCGGAATCCGACCTCGCACCGGACGTCAAGTTATCCACAGGGTATGCGGACGAATGATCCGATCATGCACCCGAGCCTGTGGACAACGCAGCGCACCCCGGCACCCCGATCGGGCATGCTGCCGTCGACCGTCCGGAACCGATCGGAAGGAAGACCGCCGTGCGCCTCGCCCTCAAGCCCGCCCTCTCCCGCAGCTGGCGGGACTCGGACACCCTGCAGTTCGGCACCGTCTCCCGGCACGCCGGCGTCCTCGCCCGCGCCGACCAGGCCCTCTGTGACTTCCTCGGACTGGTCGACGGGACGCGCGACCGCCCCGCCCTGCTCGCCGAGGGCGAGCGGACCGGCTTCGGGCGCGAGCCCGCCGACACCGTGCTCGACCTGCTGGAGGAGGCCGGGGTGCTCGACGACGCCGAGGCCGCCGACCGGGCGCTCGCCCGCTTCCCCCAGCCGCACCGCGAGATGCTCGGCCCCGACCTCGCCTCGCTCTCCCTGATCCACTCCACCCCCGGCGCCGCTCCCGCCGTGCTGGCCCACCGGGCCGACCATGCGGTGGAGGTCCGCGGCGCCGGGCGCATCGGCGCGGCCCTGGCGGCCGTGCTCGCGGCCGGCGGCACCGGAGCGGTCACCGTGGTGGACTCCGGCCGGGTCACCCCCGCCGACACCTCCCCCGCCGGCCTGCCACCGGGAGAGGT
Organism: Kitasatospora sp. NPDC002965; assembly: GCF_040611255.1. Lineage (NCBI taxonomy): Bacteria > Bacillati > Actinomycetota > Actinomycetes > Kitasatosporales > Streptomycetaceae > Kitasatospora > Kitasatospora sp. NPDC002965. The sequence continues at coordinate 121,373 of NZ_JBEXNT010000004.1, forward strand.
CGGGCGGCTACGGGCCACCGCCGCCCGCGAGGCCGTCGACCGGGCCTGCGCCAGGCACCCGGCCCGGCGCAGCGGACGGCCGAGACCAGGGCTTCCCGACCTGGTGGTGCTGACACCCCGGGACGGCAGTGGGGCGTTCGCCGGCGGAACGCCCCAGGCCCGCGAGCTGCTCCGCGCCGGGGTACCGCACCTGTACGTCGGGGTCGTGGAGGAGTTCGGCGTCGTCGGCCCGCTGGTGGTACCGGGGGTGTCGGCCTGCGGCCACTGTCTGGTGCTGGCCCGGGAGGACGAGGACGCGGCCTGGCCGCGCATCCTCGCCCAGCTCGCCGACGGCGGCCCGGGTCGGGCCCGGACACCGGCCTGCGACACCGCACTCGCGACCGCCGTCGCCGGACTCGCGGCGCTGCACGTCCAGATCTTCCTGGACGGCGGCCGGCCACCGAGCATCGACGGCTGGTGCGAGGTGTCCGCCGTCGACGGAATGCCGCGTCGTCTGCGGCTCAAGGGCCACGCGGACTGCGGGTGCCTCTGGCAGCCGACGCCGCCGCACTGAGTCCGCCGCCGAGGGAGGAAGGAGAAGGAGGAGAAGGAGGAAGGGAGGGAGGAAGGAAGGAAGGGAACGGCGAGTCGGCCCGGCCGGGCCGAGGACCGACCGGTGGGTGAGACGGCCGTCCCCACCGCCACCGGTCCGAACCCCCGGCCGCCAGGTGCCTGCGCCGTTCCGTCGGGCGCCCCGCCGTGGGTGCCGGGTGCCGACCGAGCACCGGCTGCCGAGTGACGACCCGATGCCGGGTAGCCGGCCCGGGCACCCGGCGATGGGTGACGGGCGTGGGACGGAAAGCATGGGACGGAAGGGTCGTCAGGAGACACGAGAGGCGGGTGGGTGGGAGGGGGTGGGGGGTGGGCCCCGAAGCGCGGAAAGGCCCTCCCGAACCCCCCGTCCCCCGCCCACCCCCTGCGCTACTGTGTCGTCGGCCACCCGGCCGACGACCGGAAGATGGCCCCTTCCACCGATCGCAACGCTCGTGCACGACCTCACCGAAAGGTCCCGGCATGATCACTCGCAGATCGCTCCTCGGCGGTGCCGGCGCGCTGGCCCTTCCGCTGGCGGCCGTCCCCGCTCTCCCCGCCGTCGCCACGACCGCCGAGACCCGGCGACGGCGCTGGTCCCGGCTCTCCGGCCGTCTGCACGGCACCCTCGTCCTCCCCGGCGACCCGGCCTACGGCGTCGCCAAGCAGATCGGCCAGGCCCGCTTCGACACGGTCGAACCGGCCGCCGTCGCCTACTGCGCCGACGAGGCCGACGTCTCCCTCTGTCTCCGCTACGCCCAGGACCAGGACATCCCGATCGCCGTCCGCGCCGGCGGCCACAGCGGCGGCGGCTACTCCACCGGCACCGGGCTGGTGATCGACGTCTCCCGCCTCAACTCGGCCGCCGTCGCCGCCGACGGCTCGGCCACCTTCGGCGGCGGCACCCAGCTGGTCGACGTGACCAACGCCGTCGCCCCGTACGGCCTCGCGGTGTCCGGCGGGTTCTGTCCCACCGTCTCCCTGGGCGGCTTCCTCCAGGGTGGGGGGATCGGCCTGCTCACCCGGCACGTCGGCATCTCCAGCGACAAGGTGACCTCCGCCCGTGTGGTGCTGGCGAACGGCAGGACGGTCACCGCCTCGCCGGACGACCACGACGACCTGTACTGGGCACTGCGCGGCGGCGGTGGCGGCAATTTCGGTGTCGTCACCTCCTACACGGTGAAGGCCGTCCCGCTGGCCACGCTGACCCTGGCCAACCTCTCCTGGACCTTCGACCACGCGGTCGACCTGCTCGACGCCTGGGCGCACTGGCTGCCCGACGCCCCGCGGACGCTGGGCGGCGGCGCCGTGGTCGGTCTCCCCGCCGCCCCCGGCGCACCCCCGTTCATCTCGGTGCTGATCGGTTCGGTCGGCACCGAGGCCGAACTCTCGGCGGAGATCGGCCGGTTGGTCTCGCTGGTCGGCGCGGTCCCGGCCTCCCGGAACAGCTTCACCGCGCCGTACCGCTCCGTCATGATGGGCCTCTACGGCTGCGGCTCCTTCACCCAGGAGCAGTGCCACCGGGCGGGCACCGGTCCGGCCGCCGTACTGGCCCGGCCGACCGCCGCGGTGGACCGGGGCAGGCTGTTCGACGGGCCTCCGCCCCGCGCGGTCTGGGAGGCCGCGATCGGCCGCCTCGGCACCGACCGGCAGGCGGGCCAGCAGCGGATGGTCCAGCTGAGCGCGCTGGGCGGCGCGGCCAACGACCCGGCACGGACCGCCACCGCGTACGTCCACCGCGACGCGCAGTTCAACGCGAGCTTCGGCGCGGTCATCGCCACCGGCCCGGTGGACGAGGCCGCGGTCGCCGCCGCCCGCGGCTGGGTGGACGGCGGGTTCGCGCTGCTCGACCCGCACTCCGGCGGCGAGAGCTACCAGAACTTCATCGACCCCGGTCTGCCGGACTGGCAGCGCGCCTACTACGGCGAGAACTATCCGCGACTGGTCGCGGTGAAGCACCGGTACGACCCGCACCGGCTGTTCTCGTTCCCGCAGGCCATCGGCACCCGTCCGCGGCCCGGGGGCCGGGGCTGAGGTCGGTCCCGGCCCCGGCGGGGTGCGAAATCCGGCCGGGGCCGGGGCGGCGAGCGGGCACAATGGCCTATGACAGCCGGCCTCCGCTGCGGGGGCCGGGGGCGTGTCGATTGGAGGCCCGGGTGAGCGATCTTCCGCGCAAGGCAATGACCCGCACGGCAAGACTCGCCACCCTGCCGCTGGGGATAGCCGGCCGGGCCACTCTCGGGCTGGGGAAGCGGATCGGCGGACGCTCGGCCGAGGTGGTGACGGCCGAACTGCAGCAGGCGACCGCCGACCAGCTCTTCAAGGTCCTGGGTGAACTCAAGGGCGGGGCGATGAAGTTCGGGCAGGTGCTGTCCGTCTTCGAGGCCGCGCTGCCCGAGGAGGTGGCGGGCCCGTACCGGGCGGCGCTGACCAAGCTGCAGGACGCCGCGCCGCCGATGCCCGCCGCCACCGTGCACACGGCGCTGGAGCAACGGCTGGGCAAGGACTGGCGGAAGCTGTTCCGGGAGTTCGACGAGCGTCCGGCCGCGGCTGCCTCGATCGGCCAGGTGCACCGGGCGGTCTGGCACGACGGGCGCGCGGTCGCGGTCAAGGTGCAGTACCCGGGGGCGGGGGACGCACTGCTCGCGGATCTCACGCAGCTGAGCCGGGTGGCCTGGTTGCTGGGTCCGCTGATTCCGGGGCTGGACATCAAGCCGCTGATCACCGAGCTGCGCGAGCGGGTCGCCGAGGAGCTGGACTACGAGCTGGAGGCGCAGGCCCAGGAACGCCATGCCGAGGAGTTCGCGAACGACCCGGAGATCGTGGTGCCGGGTGTCGTGGCGCAGGCCGACCAGGTGCTGGTGTCGGAGTGGATGGACGGCACGCCGCTGTCCGAGGTGATCACGAGCGGCACGCAAGAGGAGCGGGACCGGGCGGGCCGGCTGCTGGCACGGTTCCTGTTCGCCGGTCCGTCGCGGACGGGGCTGCTGCACGCCGACCCGCACCCGGGCAACTTCCGGCTGCTGAAGGACGACGGCCCGGTGGAGGGCTGGCGGCTGGGGGTGCTGGACTTCGGGACGGTGGACCGGTTGCCGGGCGGGCTCCCCGCGCCGATCGGGGCGTCGCTGCGGATGGCCCTGGCCGGGGACGCGACGGGTGTGCTGGCGATGCTGCGGGAGGAGGGCTTCGTGAAGCCCTCGATCGAGCTGGACCCGGACGCGGTGCTGGACTACCTGCTGCCGATGATCGAGCCCGCGGCCGTGGACTCGTTCCACTTCACCCGGGCGTGGATGCGGGCGCAGGCGGCGCGGATCGCCGATCCCCGGTCGCCGGCGTACAACCTGGGCAAGCAGTTGAACCTGCCGCCGTCCTACCTGTTGATCCACCGGGTGACGCTGAGCACGATCGGGGTGCTCTGCCAGCTGGGGGCGAAGGCGCCGTTCCGGGCGGAGATGCTGGAGTGGCTGCCGGAGTTCGCGGAGGAGCCGCCGGCCCCGGCGAAGCGGCGGGGGCCGGCCAAGAAGGGCTGAACCGCTCGGCAGTACGCCGTGCAGCTCCGCGCCGCGCGGCGGAGGGCACGGCCGCGCGCGACGCCCCGGCCCGGCGGAGCGTCCGGCGGACGACCGCCCGCTCGGATCGTGCGACAACGGCCGCAGGCCGCCCCCCGGGTACGGGGGGCGGCCTGCGGCACGACGGGGGTCCGGCGGTGGCCGGGGCGGTGTCGGCGGTGCGACGGCACCGGGACGACTGCGTCCGCGCGACTACATCAGCGCGACGGCGAGGGCCTTGCGGGCACGCATCGAGGCCCGCTCGGCCTTCTGCTTGAGCCGGTGGGCCCGGGCGACCCGGACGACGAGTCGTTGGTGCTCCGCCTCCTGGAGGCGCTCTTGCATATGGGCGCGAGCCAGGGATTCGTGGAGAAGTTGCATTTCGAGGGTCCTGTTCTGGATCTGACGTTCGGTGGTCTGCTCTGCGCGGACGGTGGGATCGACGGCGGCGGCGGTCATGTGGTGGTCCTGCTCGTGGTGCGTTGTCGGGAAGGGGTGGACGCGGGCCGTGTCGGCCTTGGCGGCGGCGATGCGTACGGAGCGGCGGAGGGCGCTGTCCAGCGGGGGCTGCTCTCCCCGGCGGACGGCCTCGGCTCCGAACACGGGGTTCACGCCGCGACCTCGGTCTTGCGCGGGCGGCCACGCGGCCGCTTGCGGGCCACGACGACACCCTGGACGAAGAGCTCGCCGCCCCAGACGCCCCAGGGCTCGCGGCGCTCCAGGGCGCCGGTGAGACAGGCGTCCTTGACGGGGCAGGTGCCGCAGAGGGACTTCGCGTACTCGACGTCGGCGGGCGTCTCGGCGAAGAAGACCTCGGGGTCGAAGGCGCGGCACGGCACGGGGAGACCGAGCTCTTCGGCCTGGTCGATCGAGGTGATCTGCATGGGGGAAACCTCCGGAGGGTCGGCCTGGTCGGCCTGGATCTGGTTTGTCGGCGGTACGGACGGGGTGGGCGGTGTGATGACCGTGGACACTGTGGGCGTCTTCCTCGTCTTTTCAGTGGGTCCGGCTCAGCTGACTGGTGGGGCTGGGCCGGAGGCCCCGGAGGGCCTGGGTGGTCGTGCGTACCGGACAAAACAGAAGGGCCGCGGATCCCGGTGTGACGGGTTCCGCGGCCCTGGAGGTGCCGACCTGAGGCTGGCTCAGGTTCGTTCTCTCCAGGGTTCAGGCCCGCGGAAGGCCCGCATCCGGATGGCCGTGGCGCCGGTAAAGGCGGCCGTGGCCTGCTTGATCTGCTGCTCGTTCTGCTTCTGGGTGTTTCCGGCACCGACGACCTGCGCATAGTCGCCATGCATGGCGACTACTGCTGCCTTCGGTGCCTGGATCGGTCGCTCATCACGCGGGGAGCGCGACGCATCGACCGACGCCCAGTCACGGGACAGACCGCCTTCGACACTGGTGCCGTCGAGGTTGCCGCCATTGATGCCGGTGCTGCCGAGGTCAGTTTGGCCAAGGCCACTGACAGCGAGGGCGGGGGTGGCGGGAACGACGGAGACACCGGTGGTGTCGAGGCCCAGACCGGTTCCGCACAGCTCAGCGAGTGCCCGCAGGTGGGCGGCGCGCAGGAGGGCAGCGTCGGCGGTCTGGCCAGTCATTTTGGTGATCATGATGGTTCCCACTGCCTTCGCCTCCTCTCGGCGTCTCGCGGAGCCTGGTCTCCCGGGCTCCGAACTGTTCGGATGTCTGTCTCGGTGAAGCTGGTTCGAGCTGGTCAAGCTGGTGTGTGGCTGGTGGGCGCAGGAGACAGTGGCACAGGCGTCACCCCGTGCGACCGCGTTCCCCTTGACCGCTCCGGCAGGCTATTGCGCTCCCGGTACGGCGCGCAAACTATTTTTCCGGCGAGTTTCCCGACGGTCTCCGCGGCATCTCACGACGCCGGCTGTGATCGCCCCGGACCGGCTCACACCGGTTCGTCCGACCGGTCGTCCTCGACGTCCGCCGGATCCTCCTCGGGCTCCTCCCCCGCACACAACGAGAGCACGGCGGCCCCGTATTTGTCCAGCTTCATGGCACCGACTCCGGAGATGACGGCCAGCTCCTGACGGGTGCCGGGGACGTCCTCGGCGATGGCCATCAGCGTGGCGTCGGTGAAGACGACGTAGGCCGGGGCTCCCTGCTTGCGGGCCTGGGCGGCCCGCCACTCGCGCAGCCGTTCGTACAGCGCCTCGTCCATGGTGGACGGGCAGGTCTCGCAGCGGCGGAGCTTGCGCTCGACGGCCTCGGTGAGGGCACGGTCGCAGACCCGGCACTTGACCGGTCCGCGGGCCCGGCGGGCGGCGGAGCGCTCGCCCGCCTCGACGCCGCCGCGTCCGCCGCGGCCCGCGGAGCGGGCGCCGGGGGCGCTGGAGCCGGGGCGCAGTCCGTCGAGGAAGCGGCTGGGCTTGCGGGAGGCCCGGCCACCGGGGGAGCGGGAGAGCGCCCAGGAGAGGGAGAGGTGCTTGCGGGCGCGGGTGACGCCGACGTAGAGGAGGCGGCGCTCCTCCTCGACCTGCTCGTCGGTCTTGGCGTAGATGATCGGCAGGGTGCCCTCGGTGAGGCCGACGAGGAAGACGGCGTCCCATTCGAGGCCCTTGGCGGCGTGCAGGGAGGCGAGCGTGACGCCCTCGACGGCGGGGGCGTGCTGGGCGGCGGCGCGGGCGTCGAGTTCGGCGACGTAGGCGGCGAGGTCGCCGGCCAGGCCCTCGGCGGTCCGGGTGCGTTCGAACTCCTCGGCGAGGCGGACGAGCGCCGCGAGGGACTCCCAGCGGTCGCGGACGGCCCCGGAGCCGGCCGGCGGCTCGGCGGTGAACCCGCGGGTGGCGAGGACGGCGCGAACCTGGCCGGCGAGGTCGGGGGCGTCGTCGGTGAGCGGGTCGGAGCCGGCCCGGGCGGCGCCGCGCAGCAGGACGCCGGCGTCGCGGACCTCGGGCCGTTCGAAGAACCGCTCGGCACCCTTGAGCTGGTAGGGGACGCCGAGGTCGGCGAGGGCCTGCTCGTAGACCTCGGACTGGCCGTTGGTGCGGAAGAGCACGGCGACCTCGCTGGCGCGGACGCCGGCGGCGAGGAGGTCCTTGATCCGGCGGGCGGTGGTCTCGGCCTCGGTCGGCTCGTCCTCGTACTCGGTGTAGACGGGCTCGGGGCCGGCCTCGCGCTGGGAGACGAGTTCGAGGCGGTGCCGGGCGGCCTCGCCGCGGGCCTGGGAGAGCAGCCCGTTGGCGAGGTGGACGACCTGCGGGGTGGAGCGGTAGTCGCGGACCAGCTTGACGACCGTCGCCTCGGGGTGGCGGGTGCGGAAGTTGAGCAGGTAGTCCGGGGTGGCGCCGGTGAAGGAGTAGATGGTCTGGCTGGCGTCGCCGACGACGCACAGGCTGGCGCCGCCGCCGGGTCCGGTCCACTGGTCGAGGAGGCGCTGCTGGAGCGGGGAGACGTCCTGGTACTCGTCGACGGTGAAGTGCCGGTACTGGGACCGGACCTGGTCGGCGATGTCGGGGCGGTCCTCCAGGATGGCGGCGGTGAGCAGCAGGACGTCCTCGAAGTCGATGACGCCGCGGCGGGTCTTGGCCTCTTCGTAGACGCGGTAGACCTGGGCGGTCTCGGCCGGGTCCCGGGGGGCCTCGCGGCCGGACTTCTGGACGGCGGCGGGGTAGTCGTCGGGGCCGATCTGGGTGACCTTGGCCCATTCGATCTCGGCGGTGAGGTCGCGCAGTTCGGTGCGCTGGACGCGCAGGCCGCAGCGGCTCGCGGCCTCGGCGACCAGCTGGACCTTGCGTTCCAGCAGCTGGGGCACCGGTCCGCCGACGGCGCGCGGCCAGAAGTACTGGAGCTGGCGGAGGGCGGCGGAGTGGAAGGTGCGGGCCTGGACGCCCTCGGCGCCGAGCTGGCGCAGGCGGCCGCGCATCTCGCCGGCGGCGCGGGCGGTGAAGGTGACCGCGAGGACCTGCTGGGGCTGGTAGACACCGCTGCGCACGCCGTAGGCGATGCGGTGGGTGATGGCCCGGGTCTTGCCGGTGCCGGCTCCCGCGAGGACGCAGACGGGCCCGTGCAGGGCGGTGGCGACGGCCCGCTGTTCGGGGTCGAGCCCGGCGAGGACCGCGTCGGGACCGGTGGCGTCGAATCGGTCGGACCGGTCGCTGCCGTGGTCGTCGAACGGAATGCCGCTCAAGAGGTCTTCCTGCATGCGTTCCATCCTCTCAGCCCGCTCGGACAACCGGGGAGCGGTTGTCCACAGGTGCGGTGTGATCGCAGGATGATCGCTGCACGGTCCGGCGGGTTGTCGCACTTGAGGGCGCGTTCACTTCGCCGCACGCCGGGGTGTGCTTCTCCGCGACCGCGCGGAACGACGCGGGGCCGCCGGCCGGGGCGCGGAATGACCGCCGTACGGCGGACGTTCTCCTCCTGGAACCGTACGCCCCTCTCTCTTTCGAAGGAGTCCCCCCGATGTCCGGCAGCGTGACGATGTACAGCACGACCTGGTGCGGCTACTGCAACCGGCTCAAGAGCCAGCTGGACCGTGAAGGCATCGGCTACACCGAGATCAACATCGAGGACGACCCGGCGTCGGCGTCCTTCGTCGAGTCGGTGAACAACGGCAACCAGACCGTTCCGACGGTGCTGGTGCAGCCGACGGGCGGCGGCGAGCGGGTCGTGATGACCAACCCGAGCCTGCTCCAGGTGAAGAAGGCCCTGGCGGCCTGAGGTCCGCGGGCCCGGGCACGGCGCGCTACGGCGCGTCGGCCCGGGCCGGGTCGACGGGTGCGGCGGGCGCGGGCAGCGACGCCCGGGCGGCGAGGTCGCCGATGCCGTAGACCAGCCGGCTGCGGTCGGCGGAGTAGCGGGTCTCGATGACCCGGACCGGCCCGCGGCGGTCGTACGTGACCCGGGTCTGGACGACCAGCGGCACGCCGGGGCCGCCCTGGAACCACTGGGCCTCCTCGGGGCCCGGCATCCGCGCGACCAGGTGGTCGACCGCGCCGATCTCGGTGCGTCCGAGGGCGGCGAGCACCGCCTCGTCGCCGCCGTCGATCTGGTCGGGCTCCATCAGCGGGGTGCCGGCGGCGAGGCCCGCCCGGTAGTGGCTCTCCTCGATGGAGTAGGGCTCGCGGTCGAGCAGGCGCAGCTGGCGGCGGACGACGATCGCCTCGCCGGGGCGCAGGCCGAGCCGTTCGGCGATGTCGATCCGGGCCCGGACGATCATCATCTCGAAGTCGACGGTGAGCTCGCGTCCGGCGTCGGCGGCCTCGCCGCGGTAGACGGCGCTGGGGACGGCGAGGCAGTCGCGCGGGCCGTCCTCGGCCCCCGGGGCACCCGGCACTCCGGTGGTCCCCGTCGCGGCCGTGCTCCCCGACGCCGCCGAGGCCACCAGCGCCCCGGAGAGCCCGGGCATCCCGACGGATCCGGAGAGCCCGGAGGACCCGGAGGACCCGGCGGACCCGGCGGACCCGGCGGACCCGGCGGACCCGGAGGCACCCGACGGTCCGGCCGGCCCCGGCAGGCTGGGGCGGACGTCGCGGCCGGGCGCGGGCCCGTAGGCGCGGTGGTCGAGCACCGGGTGCTCGCGCAGGTAGGTCCCCTTGCCCTGGAGCCGGACCAGGCGGCCTTCGTTGACCAGCACGTCGACGGCCAGCCGGACGGTGTTGCGGGCGACCCCGTACTGGCGTTCCAGTTCGCTCTCGACCGGGAGGGCGGCCTCGGTGGTGAACTCGCCCTCGGCGATCCGTCGGCGCAGGTCTGCGGCGAGGCGCTGGTATTTGGGGGATTGGGCGGTGCCCCGTGGGATTGTCACCCGAGAGAATGTAGCGAGGGCGGCGACGGGCTTTCAGGCGTTTGCGACAAAGTCGCCCGGGATCGGTGACGGCGGCCGGCACCCGCGCACGTGCCGTACTGGACAGGGCCGCTCCGGTTACGAACATCGGAAGCCGGCGGTTTCGGAAGGAATATTGGGGGCGCACGGAACTGATCCGCGCGCCCCCAATATCAAGAACGCTTCAATCCACTCGAATTACGGCCGGGCCCGTTACACCCGGGCCCGTTACGGCCCGGCCCGTTACGCCCGAGCCGCTGCCGCCCGGCCGTCGGCCCGTCGGCCTTCGAGCCCGTCGCCACCGGCCCCCCGGTGACTACCAGCGGGCCGCCGACGGCAACGGCTCCCCGTACCAGAGCTCGACCAGGTGCCGGGCGATCGAGATCCCCGACGGCGGAAGGATCTCCCCCGCCGCCATCCCGGCTCGCAGCTCCTCCCGGGAGAACCAGCGCGCCTCGGCCAGCTCCTCGCCGTCCACGGTGATCGTGGTGCCCGCCGGGTCCGCCTTGCCCATGAAGCCGAGCATCAGGCTGGACGGGAACGGCCACGGCTGGCTGGCCACGTAGGAGACGGCGGAGACCCGGACCCCGGCCTCCTCGTACACCTCGCGGACGACCGCCTGCTCGATCGACTCCCCCGGCTCGACGAAGCCGGCCAGCGTCGACCAGCGCCCCTCGGGCCAGAGCGCCTGGCGGCCGAGCAGGCAGCGGTCCTCGTCGTCGGTGATCATCATGATCACCGCCGGGTCGGTGCGCGGGTAGTGCTCGGCCGCGCAGGACGTGCAGCGCCGCACGTGACCGGCCCCGGCCTTCTCGGTCGGGTGGCCGCAGCGCGAGCAGAAGCTGTGCAGCCGGTGCCAGTGCTCCAGCGCGACGGCGTGCACCAGCAGCCCGGCGTCCCGGCCGGAGAGCAGGGCGCCGACCTCGCGCAGCCCGGCCGGGCGGGCGTCGCCGTCCAGCCGCCCCGGCAGGCTCTCGCCCGCCAGCGCGAAGTAGGAGACGCCGTCCTCGTCGGTGCCGAGGAAGTACCGGTCGCCGGTCTGCGGCGCCTCGAAGGAGGGCATCAGGACCAGCTCGGTCCCCTGCCCGGTGTCGACCACGAAGGCCTCGCCGCCGGCGATCGGCAGCACCTTGGTGGTCGGGTGGCTCCAGGCGGCCGCCAGCCAGGGTTCGTCGAACCGGTGCTGGGCCGCCCGGTCCACCCCGGCCCGGGCCAGCGCCAGGTGCAGCGGGTGTTCGGTCTCAGGCACGGTGCTCAACTGTTTCCATCCCCACGTGATGTGTCTTCCGGACGGTTCGGGTTCACTCGCTCGCGCTGCCCGGCCGCCAGTTCTCGGCCAGGTCGGCCCAGAGGTAGGCGGCGGTCTCCACACCCTTGGCCAGCAGGTCCAGCTCGACCTTCTCGTCGACCGAGTGCCAGCCGTCCGAGGGCACCGAGATGCCGAGGAACAGCACCGGTGCGCCGAGCACGTCCTGGAGGTCGGCGGCCGGGCCGGAGCCGCCCTCCCGGGTGAAGAGGATCTTCTGTTCGAAGGCCCGCCCCATCGCCCGGACGGTGGACTGCAGCGCCGGGTGGTCGAGCGGGGTCAGGCAGGGCCGGGTCGCCCCCGGGAAGACCAGCTCGTACCGGATGCCCGCCGGGACCCGGTCGGCCACCCAGGCGCGGACGGCCTCCCGGACCTTCTCCACCTCCTGTCCGGCGACCAGCCGGAAGGAGAGCTTGAGGTGGGCCGAGGAGGGCACGATGGTCTTGCCGCCGGGGCCGGTGTAACCGCCCCAGATGCCGTTGACCTCGGCGGTCGGCCGGGCCCAGATCCGCTCCAGGGTGGAGTAGCCGGCCTCGCCGAGGGTGCCGTACGACTTGGCGACCCTCAGCCACTGCGCCTCGTCGAAGGGCAGCTCGGCGAAGAGCTCGCGCTCGCGCTCGGTCAGTTCGATCACGCCGTCGTAGAAGCCGGGGACGGCGACCCGGCGGTCCGCGTCGTGCAGGCCGGCGGCCAGGTCGGCGGCGACGGCGGCCGGGTTGGGCACGGCGCCGCCGAACGAGCCGGAGTGGATGTCGGTGTCCGGCCCGTACAGGTCGATCTGGGCGTCGGCCAGGCCGCGCATGCCGGTGCAGACGGTCGGCGTGGTCTCGGACCACATCCCGGTGTCCGAGATGATCACCACGTCGGCGGCGAGCCGCGCGGCCTCGCGCCGGACCAGGTCGGCGAAGTGCGGCGAGCCGGACTCCTCCTCGCCCTCGATCAGCAGTTTGAGGTTGACGGCCGGCGCGGTGCGGCCGGTGGCGGCCAGGTGGGCCCGCACCCCCAGGGTGTGGAAGAAGACCTGGCCCTTGTCGTCGGCGGCGCCGCGGGCGAACAGCTGCTTCCCGACCACGGTCGGCTCGAACGGCTCGGTCGCCCAGCCGTCCTCCTTGGCCGCCGGCTGCACGTCGTGGTGCCCGTAGACCAGCACGGTCGGCGCGGACGAGTCCCCGGACGGCCACTCGGCGAAGACCGCCGGCAGGCCGTCCGTCTCCCAGACCTCGGCCACCGGGAAGCCGGTGTCGCGCAGCTTCGCGGCCAGCCACTCGGCGGAGCGGCGCACGTCGTCGGCCCGGCCGGGGTCGGCGGAGACCGAGGGGATGCGGAGCCAGTCGGCGAGGTCCGCGAGGAAGGCGGCCTGGTGCTGGTCGATGAAGGCGCGGACGACGCTGTCCGGAGTTCTCGTCATACGGACGACTTTAGTTCGCCCGTGCGGGTCGGACGGGCCCCGGTCCCGGCCGGTGGACACCGGAAGGCCTGTAACGTCCGTCACCCCCGGCCGCAGGGGGGCGGCGACCGGGGGTGACGGGGGCGGGAGGACGGTGCTCAGCCGGAGCGCCGCAGCAGCGAGATCCGCGAGCGGGTGAGCAGCGCGGCCAGCGCCACCGCGAGCAGCGGCAGCAGGACCACGGTGGCTCCGACGTTGAGCCAGGGGAAGACCACGATGCCCTTGGCGGTCTCCTCCTGGAGGCTCATCCCCGGGTAGGCCTGCGCGGCGGCCTCGACCTTGCGCAGCGCCACGGCGGGCACGACCCCGGCGACGGCACCGAGCAGGGCGCCCATCGCGGCGATGACGCCGCACTGGAAGCCGGAGAGGGTGCGCCGGACCCGGGGCGCGGCGCCGACCGCCGCGAGGGTGGTCAGGTCCCGCTGGGAGTCGGCGGCGGCGAGACCGGTGGCGATGCCCGCGGCGCCGAGGGCGACCAGGCCCGCGAAGGCGGTGAGTCCGAGGGAGATCAGGTCGTTCTCCGACCGGTAGCCGCGCTCGACCTCGAAGTCGGTGCCGTCGGACAGCTTGGCGAGCGCGCCGCGGACCTTCTGCTCCGCCCGGTCGGTCGGCGCGGTCCCGGGCAGCCAGACCGAACCGGAGTCGCTGGTGGTGAGACCGAGGCGGACGGCGGTGTCGGCGCCGAGCACGGCGTCGCCGCCGGCCTGGACCGGCGCTTCGACGTGGACGGCGTCGACGGTGACGGGGTGGACGACCGGCTCCCGGTCGGGGGTGGCCGGCTGGTTCGGGTCGTCCGGCTCGGTGAGTTCGAACGTCACCTTCCCGTCCTTGATGTAGCGCTGGTCGAAGACCACGACCTTGCCGGCGGCGAGCGCCTGGGCGCCGGCCGGGTCGGTGGTGCCGTAGAGGTTGCGCAGCAGGTTGCCGTCGCCGGCCTGGACGCTCCCGAAGGAGCTGCCGTGGGAGACGTACGCCGACCGGCAGCGCGGGTCCTCGCGGAGCAGCCGCTCGGCCTCGCCGTCGATCATGACGGACCGCTTGCCCCAGACCGGGCAGCGCAGTTCCTCGGGCAGGACGATGCCGACGTGGCCGCAGGAGCCGTTGGTGGCCCGGCAGTCGCCCTTGTAGTTGACGCGCCGGACGTCGGCGCGCTCGCCGAGGGCGGGGATGTTGTCCTGCACGGCGCCGCGCAGCTGCGGGAGCATCGAGCCGTCGGAGGCGGCGCCCCAGCCGTTGGTGACGATGACCGCGTTGGCCGGGCCGGCGGCGGTGTACTCGCGCCGGTGCTGCTCGTCCATGCTGGCGCCGTAGATGCCGACGGCGACGGAGCCCGCGACGGCGGCCATCACGGCGGCGACCGCGGGGGCGGTGCGGCCGCGGTGGCGGACGGAGTCGCGCAGGGCGAGGCGGGGGCCGAGCGGCAGCCAGCGGCCGATCCGCCCGAAGAGGCCGACCAGGTAGGGGGTGAGGGCGACCATGCCGAGTTCGGCGACGGCCGAGCCGCCGAGGACGGCCGTCGAGCGGCTGCCGAAGCCGCCGGTGGCGCCGAGCAGGGCGAGGGCGGAGCCGGCGCCGAGCATCGCCAGACCGAGCAGGGCGAGCCTGCGGCTCGGCGGCTTGAGGCTGTCGCGGCCGGTGAGCGCGGCCACGACGTCCTGGCGGGAGGCCTGGACGGCGGGGACGACGGCCGCGAGCAGGCCGGTGACCAGGCCGATCAGCAGGATGCCGAGCAGGTCGACCGGCTGCAGGTCGAAGTGGCCGAACCGCTCCCCGGCGTAGCTCTCCGCGGAGGTGCGGAGCGCGGCGACCAGGCCGATGCCGGTGACGAGGCCGACGGCCGCGCCGGTGAGGCCGAGGACGACACCGCCGCCGAGGACGACGGCGCGGACGTTGGCGCGGTCACCGCCGCCGGCGGCGAGCAGGCCGAGCTGCCGCCGGGAGCGCCGGGCACCGACGGCGAAGGCGGGGCCCGCGAGGAGCACGATCTCCAGCAGGGCCATGCCGACGACGGTGGCGAGGATGACGACGGAGGTCTTGTCGAGGAACGGGGTCGCGCCGCCGCCCCGGCGGTCCTGGTAGTCGTAGAACGGCACCTCGGAGCGGGCCGGCGGGTCGAGCATGACGGCGCGGGAGCTGACGGTGAATCCGTGCTTGTTGAGCTCCTGGACCTTGGCCCAGTCGACGACACCGCCGGCGGGGAGCTTGACCAGCCAGCGGTCGTCGGAGCCCGAGGAGGAGCCGCGGCCCCGGTTCGCATCGGCGCCGGGCAGTTTGCCGAGCGGGTCGATCAGGGCGCCGGGCCGGGCGACGACGGCGGCGGTGCGCAGGTCGCCGGGGTACTCGGCGACACCGGTGATGGTGTACGGGGTGGCTTCGAGGCCGCGCGGGGCGGTCCGGTCGCCGATCCGCAGCCCGGAGCGGTCGAGGAAGTCCCGGGTGACGGCGACCTCGTGGTCGGCGCTCGGGGCGCGGCCCCCGACGAGGTCGATCCGTCCGCGCCAGACCGGGTCGGTGAGGTCGGCCTCGACGGTCTTGACGTTGACGAGGCCGTCGCGGGTGCTGCTGGCGGTGTAGGGGCCCTGGCGCACGGGGACGAGGGTGGCGCCGGTCGGCAGGAGCTGCTTGACGAGTTCGCCGGGCTCGGTGGCGAGGCTGCGCTTCTGCTCGGGGGTGTGGACGGGCTGCCCGTTCTCCTTCTTGGCCTCCTCGGCGCTCTCCAGGTGGAAGTCGGACTCCGGGTCCGGCGGCTGGAGCACGATGGAGCCGCGTTCGAGCAGGCGGATCTCGGCGGCGGACTGGCCCATGGTGCGGACGACCTTCTCGCCCGGGTCGAGTTCGGCGCTGCGGAAGACGATGTCGGCTCCGGCCACGCCGAGGACGGGCAGGGCGACCATGGCGACGACGAGGGCGCTGCGGCCCTTGGCGCGCAGGGCGTCACGGCGGGCGATGCGCAGGGCGACCCGCCAGGCGCTGAGCTTCACTGCTCCACCGGGCCCTTCGCGTTGGCGGCGGCGGCGACGAGGAGGCTGCCGGCGTCCTGGCTGACGCTCTCGTCGACCATGCGGCCGTCGCGGAGGAACACGACGCGGTCGGCCCAGGCGGCGTGCCGGGGTTCGTGGGTGACCATCATGGCGGCGGCGCCCTCGTCGCAGCGGGCGCGCAGGACGGCGAGGACCGACTCGCCGGTGGTGGAGTCGAGGGCGCCGGTGGGCTCGTCGGCGAGGACGAGGCGGCGGTCGCCGATGAGGGCGCGGGCGATGGCGACGCGCTGCTGCTGGCCGCCGGACATGTCGTCGGGGAAGCGGTCGGCGAGTTCGGGGATGCCGAGCTCTTCGAGGGCGACGAGGGCCTCGCGGCGGGCGGCGCGGCCGGAGAGGCCGTCGAGTTCACGCGGGAGGGAGATGTTCTCGGCGGCGGTGAGGGCCGGTATCAGGTTGTAGTCCTGGAAGACGTAGCCGACGGATCGGCGGCGGACCTCGGCGAGCCGCTTGCGGTCGAGTCCGCCGAGGGCGACGCCTTCGACGAGGACCTGGCCGTCGGTGGGGGTGTCCAGGCCGCCCGCGAGGGTGAGCAGGGTGGACTTGCCGGACCCGGACGGGCCCATGACGGCGACGAACTCCCCGGGGTGGACCTTGAGGTCGACGCCGCGCAGCGCCCGCACCTCGCCGGCGCCCTGCCCGTGGACGCGGGTGACGTTGTCCAGGTGCAGGACGGGCTTGCGGCCGTCCCTGGTCGGATCGGTGTGGGACACGATTCCCCCTGCTGTGGTGGGGCCCGCCGCATCGTGTGGTGCGGCCGGGCCGGTGGTTCGTCGGTGCGTACGGTGTCGGGGTCCGTACGGGGTGGGCCGCCGGGGCGGCTCAGGCCGTGGTGCGGCGGCGTCCGATCCGGCGGGGCGCGGGCGCCGGCGCGGGGTCGTTCTGCCGGTTCTCGGCGGCGCGGGCCTGTTCGATCTCGGCGCGCTGGGCGAGCCGGGTCTCGCAGTGGTCGAGCCAGCGGACCTCGGCCTCGGTCTGGAAGATGAGCTGTTCGAGGACGAGCAGCCAGGCCAGGTCGGCGCCGGTGCCGTCGTACGTCGCGGCCGTCCCGCCGGTGGCGGTGGGGCGGGTCTCGCCGGCGAGGGCGCGGCCCTTGAGCCGGGTGTAGTCCTGGAGCGCCTTGATGCTGTGCCGGCGCTGGCTCTGGACGACGGCGGGCACGTCGACGCCGGGGACGGTGACGGCCATGGCGAGCTTGATGGCGAGCTCGTCGCGGGGCGGGTTGGTGCGCGGCACCGGGCTGTCGAACCAGGCGTGCAGTTCGGCCCGGCCGGCGTCGGTGACGGCGTAGAACTGGTGCCCTTCGTCGTCCTCGCCGGCGGGGACGACCAGTCCGTCGCGTTCCAGGCGGGCGAGGGTGGTGTAGACCTGGCCGACGTTGAGCGGCCAGGTGGCGCCGGTGCGCGCCTCGAACTCGGTTCTCAGCTGGTAGCCGTAGCGCGGTCCCTGGTCGAGCAGGGCGAGCAGGCCGTGACGGATGGACATACCGAGTATGTATACCGGGTATGCCCGGCAGGTCAAGCCGGGCCCCCCGCGGTCGAGCCGCGCCGGGGCCGTACCGGCCGCTCCCGCGCCCGCCGGGGACCGCGGCCGCGCACCGGCCCCCGGCGAGCGGGTACCGTCGTGCGGTGTGAGCCAGTTGCGCATCGCCACCTTCAATCTGCTGCACGGTCAGCCCCTCGCCCCGGACGGCGCCCCCCGCCCCTACCCGGCCGACCCCGGCGGGCCGCTGGCGGAGGCGGTGGCCGCGCTGGACGCCGACGTGCTGGCCCTCCAGGAGGTGGACCGGCACCAGGCCCGGTCCGGCGGCACCGACCAGGCCGCCGTCGCCGCCAAGGCGATGGGCGCGGCCGACTGGCGGTTCGCCGCCGCCCTGCACGGCCGGCCCGCACCGGTGGCCGGCTGGGTGCCCGACCTCTCGGTGCCCGCCGGGATCCAGGTCTACGGGCCGGGCGAGGTCGGCGACGACGCCCCGCCCGCGTACGGCACGGCGCTGCTGACCCGACTGCCGGTGCTGCACTGGCGGGCCCGCCGGTTCGCGCCCGCCCCGTTCGGGCTGCCGCTGCGGGTGGCCGGACGCCGCGGGCTCACCCCCGTCCCCGACGAGCCGCGGGCCGCGCTGGCCGCGGTGCTGGAGGGCGGGAACGGACCGTTCACCGTGGTGGCGGCGCACCTGTCGTTCGTGCCCGGCTGGAACATGGCGCAGCTCGCCGGGATCCGGCGCTGGATCGCCGACCTGCCGCAGCCGTACCTGGTCCTCGGCGACTTCAACCTGATCGGCGCGGTGCCGCGCACCGTCCTGGGCTCGGCGGCGGCGCTGGACCGCACCGCGCCCCGCGCGAAGGTCCGCGAACTGCGGGCGGCCCGGCGGGCCCGGCCGCAGTTCACCGACGCCCGCCGGCGCCGGGTGCGCGAGCCGCGGGCCCGGCTGCAGGGCTGGTACGACCTCGCCCGCACACCCACCTACCCGTCGCACCGGCCGGCGGTCCAGTTCGACCACGTGCTGGCGATCGGCGTGCCGCGCGCCGCCGTCGGCCCGGCAGCCGCTCCACTCACCGGGGTCTCGGACCACCGGCCGCTGGTGGTGGAGGCCTCACTCTGACCGACCGCCGGGGGCCGGGGCGGCCGGGCCCGCCACCGCCGGACGGGAGAGCTGGCCGTTCTGGTGCGGGACGTGCGGGACGTTCGCGGCCGGGTCCGGCCGGTCGGCGACCGGCTGCGGGTCGTACTGGAGCAGCAGCATGGCGGCGTCGTCGCCGAGCTGGCGGCCGACGTGGCGGACCACGTCCTCGTGCAGGCGGCGCAGCACGTCGGCCGGGCGTCCGTCGGCGCAGACCGGGAGCCGGTCCGCGAGCGGGTAGAAGACGCCGGCCCGGTCCCGCGCCTCGATGACGCCGTCGGTGAAGAGCAGCACCCGGTCGCCGTGGCGCAGCGGGACGCGGTGCACCGGCGGCCGGACGTCGGCGGGGTCGAGGACGCCGAGCGGGGGCACCGTCTCGGCGAGTTCGAGCGGCCGTACCGGTTCGGTCCCGCGCAGCAGCAGCGGGGCCGGGTGGCCGCAGTTGACGATCTCGGCGGTGCCGTCGGACCGGACGCCGATCAGGACGAGGGTGACGAACTCCTCCTCCACGCCCGGGTGGTCGTTCTCGTGCAGGGCGCGGTCGAGGCTGACGGCGAGCCAGCCGGCCACCCGGTCGAGGGCGGCCTCCTGGTGTGCGGCCTCGCGGAAGGCCCCGAGCACGGCGGCGGCGGTCTCGACGGCGCCGAGCCCCTTGCCGCGGACGTCACCGACCACGGCCCGGACGCCGTGCCGGGTGTTGACGACCTCGTAGAGGTCGCCGCCGATCCTGGCGTGCGCGGCGGCGGCCTCGTAGTGGACGGCCGCCTTGACGGTGCCGACCCGCTCGGGCACGGGCCGGAGCAGGACCCGTCGGGCGATCGAGGCGACCAGCTGGGCGTCGGCGAGGAGCTGTTCCTGGCGCAGCCGCAGGGTGGCGCTGACCCACCCGATCGCGGCGACCAGGACGATCGCGAAGACGGTGGCGCTGTGCACGGACTCGCCGAGCACGTCGTTGTGGAAGGCCATCAGGAAGGCGGCGGCCTCGGTGCAGGCGCCGATGGCCAGCGGGTACCAGGTGCGCCGGCTGACCACGGCGGCCAGGGCGGGGACGGCAGTGAGCGCCGGTTCGACGGTGACGGCGGCGTCGGTGAAGTAGTCGAGGACGACGACCAGCGCCATGCCGATGAACGGCAGCGTGAGTGCCGTCCTCGGCCAGGTGCCGGTCGCGCCGGGTGCGGTTCCCGGGGTCGGCCCGGCGAACCGTTCTCTGATCCATCCGGTCGCGCTCAACTTCGGTCTCTCCAGCAGAAGACGCCGATGCCCGGGGGGCACCTGCGGTGATGACTGAGGGTTAGGGAATGCGGGCGTCGCTGGCGGCCGGAGCACGGGGGTTGACCGGTTACCGACCCCACAATAGGCGCGAAACGTGCACTACGCACAGGTTTCGCCCGATGCCGTGATGACTTGAATGCTCTCCGTGACTCATTCTTCACTGTTCCCGATCAGGAGCCGTTCCAACTCTTTTCGGTCGGGAAGTCCTGCGGGTTGTTCGATCCGGCCACTGCGGACGTACAGGAAGGAGGCCGTGACCTGCTCCAGGGGAACGCCGGCCTGTTCGGCCCAGGCGAGCCGGTAGACGGCGAGTTGGAGCGGATCGGCGGTCTCCTCGCGGTGCGTCTTCCAGTCCACCACTTCGTAGCGTGACGCGCCGCCGAATTCTGACCCGCCGTCACCGTCACGGTAGACCGCGTCGATCCGGCCGCGCACCACCCGGCCCGCCAGCACCAGATGGAACGGCGCCTCGACCCGGTGCGGCTCCCGGTCCGCGTACGGCGTGCGCAGGAACGCCTCCTTGAGCCGCTCCAGGTCCCGTTCGTCCTCGATGCCGTCGTCGTCGGCGCCCGGCAGCGCGTCCGGCCCGATCAGCATCAGCGGCTCGATCCGGGACTGCACCCAGGCGTGGAAGCGGGTGCCGCGGCGGGCGGCGGGCTGCGGCGGGCGCGGCATCGGCCGGGCCAGGTCGTGCGCGAAGCCGTCCGGGTCGGCGGCCAGGCGCAGCAGCTGGGTGGCGGACAGCGAGGCCGGCAGCGGCACCTCCCGCACACCGCGCCGGAAGCGCTCCAACTCTCCCGTCAGCGCCTTCAGATCGCGGTCCCAGGAGTCGACCAGGCGGCGGTCCTCGGGGGCCATCGGGCCGGGTTCGGGGGCGGGCTGCCCGGCGAGCCGCCCGAGCACCACCTCGGCGACCCGGCGGCGGGCGTGCTGGGCGGCCGGGTCGAGCGGCAGCGGCCAGGGGCGTTCGACGGGCGAGGCCAGCGCCGGGTTCTCGGCGCCCTTGGCCGGCTGCTCGGCCCAGTGCTCGATCTCGCCGTTGCCGGGCTCCTCGCAGTGGTCGCGCACCTGCTCCAGGAAGGCGGACGGGCCGCGCGGGGTCTTCTGGCTGGGCCCCCACCAGTGGCCGGAGGCGAGCAGCAGGGCCCGCGGCCGGGTGAAGGCGACGTAGCCGAGGCGCAGTTCCTCGGTGCCGGAGTGTTCGGCGAGCGCAGCCTTGAACGCGGTCATCGACTTTCCGGTCCAGCCGTCGCGCACGTCGGGCAGGGTGGCCCCGTCGCCGCGCAGGGCGTGCGGGAGGACGCGCTTGGTGCTGGTCCAGCGCTCGCGCGCGGTGGAGGACGGGAAGGCGCCGCGGACCAGGCCGGGGACGGCGACGACGTCCCACTCCAGCCCCTTCGACTTGTGCGCGGTGAGCACCTTGACGGTGTCCTCGCCGCCGGGGAGGCCGGCGTCGAGGCCGCGGTCGTGCTCCTGGGCGGCGCGCAGGAAGCCGAGGAAGGCGGCCAGGCCCGGGTCGCCGTCGAGGTCGGCGAAGGAGGCGGCGACGTCCAGGAAGGCGTGCAGGGTCTCCCGGCGGCGGGCGGCCAGCGCCTGCGGCGAGGCCGCGAGTTCGACCTCCAGGCCGGTCGCGGCGAGGACCCGGTGCAGCACGTCCATCAGCGGCTCCGCCAGCGAGCGGCGCAGGTCGCGCAGTTCGCGGGCGAGCCGGGCGAAACGCACCCGGGCCTCGGGCGAGAACGGCAGCTCGTCGGGCTGGTCGCGGTCGAGGAAGGTCTCCAGCGCGTCGGCCAGCGAGACCACCTCGGTGGGGTCGGTCTCGGCGACGGCGGCGGCCAGCGGTTCGACGCCGTCGGGCCGGGCGGTGCGGACCAGGTCGGCGGCGCGCCGGCCGAGCAGGGCGAGGTCGCGCGGGCCGATCCGCCAGCGCGGGCCGATCAGCAGCCGGACCAGGGCGGCGTTGGCGGTGGGGTCCTGGAGCACCTCGCAGACCGCGACCAGGTCCGCGACCTCGGGCAGGTGGAGCAGCCCGCCGAGGCCGACCACCTCGACCGGCACGTCGCGGGCGACCAGCGCGGCGTGGATGTCGGGGAAGGCCGCGCCGCCGCGGCAGAGCACCGCGATCCGGCCGGGCGCGGTGCCGGTGCGCACGAGGTGGGCGACCGAGTCGGCCAGCCAGTCGATCTCCTCGGCGTGGGTGGGCAGCAGCGCGGCCCGCACGAAGCCGTCGTGCTCGGCGCCGGGGGCCGGGCGCAGCGCCTCGACGCCCTCGTGCATCGCGCGCAGCGGCGCGGCCAGCCGGTTGGCGAAGGCGAGCAGCCGCCCGCCGCTGCGGCGGTTCTCGCTGAGCGCGTACCGGTCCGCCGGGGCGCCGTCGGCCCGGGGGAAGTGCCGGGGGAACTCGTCGAGGTTGGCGACGGAGGCGCCGCGCCAGCCGTAGATGGCCTGGCAGGGGTCGCCGACGGCGGTGACCGGGTGTCCGGACGGGCGGCCGTCCGGGCCGGCGCCGAAGAGACCGGCGAGCATGAGCCGCTGGGCGACCGAGGTGTCCTGGTACTCGTCGAGCAGGACGACCCGGAACTGGCCGCGCAGCAGGGCGCCGACCTCGGGGCGCTGCTGGGCGAGCCGGGCGGCGGCGGCGATCTGGTCGCCGAAGTCCATCAGCCCGGCGGTGGCCTTGCGGCGCCGGTAGTCCTCGACCAGGCGGAGCAGTTCCAGGCGGGCCCGGGCGGCGGTGGGGACGGCCCGCAGGTCGTCGTTGGTGAGCCTGGCGGTGGCGAGGGTGTCGAGCAGTTCCTCGTCGAAGGCGCGCAGGGTGTCGGGGTCGACGAGGTGCTCGGCGAGCTCGCCGTCCAGCGCGATGAGGTCGGCGACGAGGTTGGCGAAGGTGCCGGTGAGGGCCGGGAAGGGGCCGCGGGCGGTGCGCAGCACCTTGGCGGCGAGCTGGAACCGGGTGGCGTCGGCGAGCAGGCGGACGTCGGGTTCGATGCCGATCCGCAGGCCGTGCTCCTTGAGGAGGCGGCCGGCGAAGGCGTGGTAGGTCGAGATCTCGGGTTCACCGAGCGGTTCCTCGCCGGGGTCCGGAGCCCGCTCCCACCCGTCGGCCGAGGACACCCCCGGCCCGCCGAGGCGCAGCAGGGCGGTGCGGACGCGTTCGGCGAGCTCACCGGCGGCCTTGTTGGTGAAGGTGAGGCCGAGCACCTCCTCGGGGCGGACGGCGCCGGAGCCGACCAGCCAGACGACGCGGGCGGCCATCACGGTGGTCTTGCCGGAGCCTGCGCCGGCGACGATGACGGCCGGCTGGAGGGGGGCGCCGATGGCCGCCATCTGTTCCCGGTTGAAGGGGATGCCCAGCAGCTCCTTGAGCTGGTCGGGGTGGCTGAGCACGGCGGTCACCTCGTAACGGTAACGGGGGGTACGGACAGGTCGGGCCGTGCGGGAGGGCCGCTGTGGCGACCCTCACTGCCGCACCGGGCCCCGCCCGCCCTTCGTCGCACGGGCCGGGGACGCCCGAAGGCCCGGGCCACCGCGCCGGCCCGCGCTCCTCCTCGTTCCGGCTACTCCACGATCTGGGCACCGTCGCGCTGGGCGGAGCAGCTGCGGCGGAAGGAACAGCGGTCGCAGCCCGCCCCGGTCTGCGGGACGAAGCGTTCGGCGAGGATCCTCCCGGCCGCGTCGGCGAGCAGGTTCTCGACCCACGGTTCGCCCTCGGGCGGTTCCTGCCGCTGCACCTTGGGCGCGTCCGGTACGGCCTTGTCGGGCTTGCGCAGCTGGACCAGCTCGGCGCCGCCGGCCTCCGGGGCCCGGCCGTCGAAGCCGGGCAGCTCGTTGAGCGCACCGGCCCGGACGGCGAGCTGGTAGACGGCGAGCTGCTTGTGGTCGGGCAGCGACTTGTCGGTGGGCGCCTCCTTGCCCGTCTTGAAGTCGACCACGTAGGCGCGCCCGGCCTCGTCCTTCTCGACCCGGTCCATCGAGCCGCGGATCCGCACCCGGACCCCGCCCGCGTCGAGCGTGACGTCGAAGCCGTGCTCGGTCGCGACGACGTCGCGGCCCCGGCCCATCACGTGCCAGGTGAGGAAGCGTTCCAGGGCGGCGCGGGCCTCGGTCTTCTCCTGCTGGGACTTCCACGGCGCGTCGAAGGCCAGCGCGTCCCAGACGGTGTCCAGGCGCTCCATCAGGACGGCCAGGTCGGCGGGGGAGCGTCCGGAGCCGACCTCGTCGGCGAGGGCGTGCACGACGTTGCCGAAGCCCTGCGCGGCGGAGGAGGAGCCGCGTGCCTTGACCTCCTTGTCGAGGAACCACTGGAGCGAGCAGTTCTCCAGCTGCTCCAGGCCGCTGCCGGAGAGCCGGATCGGCAGGTCGGCGTCGCGCAGCGGGTCGGGGGCGGCGGTGGCGTCGTCCAGGCCCCACCACGCGTCGGGCCGGGCGGCGGGGACGAGCGGCCGGTCCTCCTCGTCGGTGGCGAGGGCGAGGGTGGCGAGCCGTTCGGCGGCGGCCCGGCGCAGCTCGGGCGAGCGGGCGGGGTCGACGGTGACCGCGCGCAGTTCGGCGACCAGCGCGGCGACGGAGAGCGGACGGCGCGGGCGGTGGGTGACGTCCTCGACGGTCACCGGAGGGGTACGGCGGACGACCCGGCCGGTCCGGGGGTCGACGTCCTCGCGGTAGAGCTCGCGCAGGAACCGGGAGGGCTGGTCGCCGTCGTCGGCGGGAGCCTTGACGGCGGTGACGACCAGCCGCTCCTTGGCCCGGGTGGCGGCGACGTAGAAGAGCCGGCGCTCCTCGGCGAGCAGGGCGGCCGGGGTGAGCGGCTCGGCGAGGCCGTCACGGCCGATCCGGTCGGCCTCCAGCAGCGAGCCGCGGCGGCGCAGGTCGGGCCAGAGGCCGTCCTGGACGCCGGCGACGACGACCAGCCGCCACTCCAGGCCCTTGGAGCGGTGGGCGGTCATCAGCCGGACCGCCTCGGGGCGGACGGCCCGCACGGTGAGGGTGTCGGCGGCGATGTCCTGCGCCTCCAGCTCGGCGAGCAGGTCGAGGGCGCCGCGGTGGCCGGTGACCTGTTCCTCGGCGCGGGCCGCGGTCTCGAAGAGGGCGCAGAGGGCGTCGAGGTCGCGGTCGGCGTTGCGGCCGGCGCCGCCGCCGCGCAGGGCGGCCCGCTCCAGGCGTTCGCGCCAGCGGCGGGAGCCGTCCCACAGCTCCCAGAGGGCCTCCTCGGCGGTGCAGCCGCCGGCCAGGCGTTCGCGGACCTTGCGCAGCAGGGTGCCGAGGTCGTGGGCGCGGCGGGCGTAGGGGGCGTCGAGGACGACGAGCTGCTCGGGTTCGGCGAGGGCCTCGCGGATCAGCTCGCCGGCCGGGCGCGGCACGGCCGCGGGACGGCTCACGGCGGCGGACGCGGACGGGGACGCGGACGGGCCGGCGAACCCGACGGCCCCCGGCTCGGCGCCCGTCCCGGCCTCGGCGGACCCCGGCTCGGCGCCGGCGGCGGTCCCGGCCCCGGCAGCGGTCTCCGTCCCGGCCCCGGCGACGGCCCCGGCGGCGGCCCCGGCGGCGGTCTCGACGCGCCGCGCCTCGGCACGCAGCGCGGCCCGCTCCTCCTCGCGCAGGACGCGGCCGAGCCGGCGCAGGTCGGCGCCGTCGAGGCCGCCGAGCGGCCCCGTGAGCAGGGTGTGCGCGAGGTCGGTGGTCAGCGGATCGGGTGCCCCGGGGTCGTGCCGGTCCCGGACGGCCTGCTCGGCGCAGACCCGCAGGGCGAGCAGCAGCTGGGCGACGGCCGGCTCCTCGCGCAGCGGCAGGTCGTCGCCGTCGATCTCCAACGGCACGCCGGCCGCGCCGAGTGCCCGCCGGACGCCGGGGATGGAGCGGGCACCGGCCCGCACCAGGACCGCCATCTCGCCCCACGGCACGCCGTCCTCCAGGTGGGCGCGGCGCAGCAGGTCGGCGACGGAGTCCAGCTCGGTACCGGGGGTGGGGTAGGTGTAGACCTCGACCCGGCCGCCCTCGCGGGCGGGCAGCAGGGTGCGGTGCTGGGCGAGCTTGTCGGCGGGCAGCCGGCCCATCGGCATCCGGCGGGTGAGTTCGCGGGCGGCGGAGAGCAGGACGGCACCGGAGCGGCGGGACACCCGGAGCACCTTGACGTCGGCGGGGCGGCCGTCGGCGTGCCGGAAGGTCTGCGGGAACTCCAGGATGCCGTTGATGTCGGCGCCGCGGAACGCGTAGATGGACTGGTCGGGGTCGCCGACGGCGACCAGTTCCCGCCCGCCGCCGGCCAGCCGGCGCAGCAGCCGGACCTGGGCGGGGTCGGTGTCCTGGTACTCGTCGACGAAGACGGCGTCGTAGCGGTCCCGCAGCCGCTCCTCGACCTCGGGGCGTTCGGCGAGCAGCACGGCGCGGTGGACGAGCTCGGCGTAGTCGAGGACACCGCGCAGGTCGAGGACGTCGAGGTACTCGGCGAGGAAGTGGGCGGCGGCGGCCCAGTCGGGGCGCCGGACGCCCTCGGCGAACCGGGCCAGCTCGGCCTCGCCGAGCCCCAGCTCGCGGCTGCGGGCGAGGACGGCGCGGACCTCGTCGGCGAAACCGCGGGTGGTGAGGCAGGCGCGCAGGTCGAGCGGCCAGCCGATCCGCGACCTGCCGAGCCGGGAGTCCTCGGCGCCGCCGGCGAGCAGCTCGCGGACCATGACGTCCTGTTCCGGGCCGGAGAGCAGGCGCACCGGCTCGGCGTAGTCCGCCGGGTCCTGGTGGGCGCGGAGCAGGGCGTAGCAGAAGGAGTGGAAGGTGGTGGCCTGCGGGGCGGCGGCCCCGGCACCGGCCGTGGTGACGCCGAGCCGGCCGGCCATCCGGTCGCGCAGCTCCATCGCCGCCCTGCGGCTGAAGGTGAGCACGAGGATCCGGTCGGGGTCGGTGCCGCGCTCGATGCGCCGGGCGACGGCCTCCACCAGGGTCGTGGTCTTGCCCGTCCCCGGTCCTGCGAGCACCAGCAGCGGGCCACCCGTGTGCTCGGCCACGGCGCGCTGGTAGTCGTCCAGCACGGGCGGGGCGGGCGGCACGAGGGGGCTGCGCACCAGTCGATAGGGGGAGCTCACGGACGTCCTGGGGGTCGTACTTCGGGCAACGGCGGGCGGGCCCGCCGAGGGGCCCGCCGTATCGAGCCTACGATCCTGCCCCGTCATTCCCGTCCGCGCACGGGTTTCGTCCCACATGGCCGGCGGAGAACGGGACCGCCTCCGCGGTACCGGGCCGGACCCGGCGTGCGGTCACTCCCCGGCCGGTTCGCCGTCCCAGCGGGCCCGCCCGAGGTCGACCCGGGGCGGGTCGGCGAGCTCGCGCAGCGGGGTGCCCTCCTCGGCGTAGCGGGCGAGCGCGCGGTGCTCGTGGCCGGGCAGGAAGCGGCCGTCGGCGCGGATCACCCGCCACCAGGGCACGGCGCCGCCGTACAGGGCGAGCACCCGGCCGACCTGGCGCGGGCCGCCCTGACCGAGGTACTCGGCGATGTCCCCGTAGGTCATCACCCTGCCGGGTGGAATCCGCTCGGCCAGGTCGAGCACCAGTTCGGCGAAGGGTGGCAGCTCTCCGCGCTCACCGTCGTCGTGGGCGTCCGTCACCTGCGGCATTCTTCCGCATCCCGCCGGACCCGGGGGCCCGTACGAACGATCCGCCGCGCCCGATCCGGCCCCTGTCCAGCGCGGGACGCCGCGGCATGCCACCATCTTCGGGGCGGTGAGTGGTGATACGAGGACAAGACCAGATGACCGGGACGGCCGACGTGAGTGTGGACGAGGGCTCCGACGAGTCCTCCCCAGCCATGCCCGCAGGTCCCGGCGGCGGGTCCGCCACCGAGCCGTCGCCGGCAGTCTCCCTGATCAAGGACCGGACGATCAAGACCCCCCGGCCGACCGGCCCCGGGACGGAACCGGGAACGGAGACGGGGGCCGGGACGGCCGCCGGCCTCCCGGCCCAGCTGCCCGCGCCGGAGTCCTCGCCCGCGCCCGACGCAGGAGCCGGGCTCGGAGCCGGATCGGAACCCGCCGCGACCGGGACCGACGGTCTCGGCCCGGGCGGACCCGACCCGCTGGACGACCCGCCGCACCTGGACGTCGACGAGCCCCTGCTCGCCGCCCGCGCCCACCGCCCCTCGGACCTGATCCGCTTCCTGGCCGGCGTGCTCGGCCTGGTCGCGGTCTTCGTGCTCGCCGGTGTGGCGACCTCGACCACCACCGGCATCGAACTGGACATCGCCTCCAACGCCCCCCGCTTCTCCCCGGTCCTCGCCACCATCACCGGCCTGGTCTCCAGCGTCGCCGTCCTGGCCGTCCCGCTCGCCTTCGCGGTCGAACGGCTGATCAAACGCGACGGCCTGCGGGTCGCCGACGGCGTCCTCGCCTCGGTGCTCGCCTACGGCGTCTCCCTGGGCATCGACTGGTGGGTCGCCGAGGGTGCCTCCGACCACATCAGGGACGCCCTCACCCGCCTCCCGCTGGACTCCAACGGCACCCTGACCGACCCGGTGCACGGCTACCTCGCCCCGGTGATCGCCTACATGACGGCCGTCGGCATGTCGAGCCGCCCGCGCTGGCGGGTCGCCCTCTGGGTCGTGGTGATCTTCAGCGGCATCACCGAACTGCTCGGCGGCTACACCACCCCGCTCTCCCTGCTGCTCACCGTGCTGATCGGCTGGTCCGTCGCCTACGGCACCCTGTACGCGATCGGCTCGCCGAACATCCGGCCCACCGGCCAGCACCTGATGATCGGTCTGCGCAAGGTCGGCTTCACCCCGGCCAGCGCCCACCGCGCACCGGACGCCCCCGGCGGCACCCGCCGCTACCTCGTGGCCCAGCAGAGCGGCCCGCCGCTGGACGTCCACATCGTCGACCGCGAACAGCAGGCCTCCGGCTTCTTCTACCGGGCCTGGCGACGGCTGCGGCTGCGTTCGGTCGCCGTCCGGCGCAGCCCCCAGTCGCTGCGCCAGGCGCTGGAGCAGGAGGCGCTGATCGCGTACGCGGCCGCCGCCTCGGGTGCCCGGGCCCCGCAGCTGGTCGCCACCTCCGAGCTCGGCCCGGACGCCGCGATCCTGGTCTACGAGAACGTCGAGGGCCGCACCCTGGACGACCTCTCCGACGACGAGATCACCGACCAGGTGATGGCCTCGCTGTGGGAGTCGGTCGCCGCCCTGCACGAGCGCCGGATCGCCCACCGCCGGCTCACCGGCGAGTCGATGCTGGTGACCGACGAGAAGACGGCCTGCCTGGTCAACCTCTCCGGCGGGGACATCGCCGCCACCGACCTGACGCTGCGCATCGACGTCGCCCAGCTGCTCACCACGTTCGCGCTGCGGATCGGCCCGGAGCGGACGGTCGCCACCGCCAACGCGGTGCTCGGCGCCGACCGGGTCGCCCAGGCGCTGCCGCTGCTCCAGCCGGTCGGCATGAGCCGCTCCACCCGCGTCGACCTGAAGCGGCTCAGCAAGGAACGGAAGGCCGCCGCCCAGGCCAGGGCGCTGGAGCAGGTCGCCGCCGGGGAGCGCACCCAGCAGCAGGCCGAGGAGGACATCGCGCTGGCCGGCGAGGACCTGCTCAGCCGGATCCGCGGCCAGATCCTGCAGATCGCCCCCGAGGCGCCGATGGAGCCGGCCAAGCTGGAGCGGCTCAAGCCGAAGACCCTGATCATGGTGATCGCGCTCACCTTCGCCGCGTACCTCGCGCTGACCACCATCAAGCCGGCGCAGCTCAAGCTCTCCCAGATGGACTGGGCCTGGGCGGCGGTGGCCCTCGCCGCGGCGGCCTTCTCGTACATCGCCGCGTCGATGAGCCTGACCGGCTTCGTCCCGGAGAAGCTGCCGTTCCGCCGCACGGTGGCCGCCCAGCTCGCCGGGTCCTTCGTCAAGCTGGTCGCCCCGGCGGCGATCGGCGGCATCGCGCTGAACACCCGCTACCTGCAGAAGGCGGGCATCCGCTCCGGCCAGGCGGTCGCGTCGGTCGGTGCCTCCCAGCTGGCCGGCCTGGCCGGGCACCTGCTGCTGCTCTTCAGCTTCGGTCTGATCACCGGCAGCCAGACCAACGGCGACCTCTCGGCCTCCCGTGCGGTGATCATCGGCGTGCTGACCGCCGCCGTACTGGCCCTGGTGGTCGCGGCGGTCGCGCCGCTGAGGCGGTTCGTGCTGAACCGGCTGCGCTCGCTGTTCTTCGGCGTGGTCCCGCGGATGCTCGACCTGATGCAGACGCCCAGCAAGCTGGTCAGCGGCTTCGGCGGCATCCTGCTGCTGACGCTCTCCTTCACCGCCTGTCTGGACGCCTCGGTACAGGCCTTCGGCGGCTCGATCTCCTTCTCCGCGGTGGCCGTGGTCTTCCTGACCGCCAACGCGGCGGGCTCCGCCATCCCGACCCCCGGCGGCATCGGCCCGGTCGAGTTCGCGCTGATCGGTGCGCTCACGGTGGCCGACGTGCCGCCGACCGTCGCCACCCCGGCGGTCTTCCTCTACCGGGCGCTCACCTTCTGGCTGCCGGTGCTCCCCGGCTGGATCTCCTACAACGTGCTCCAGCGCAAGGGCGCGCTGTAACCCGGCCGACCGGCGCGAACCGGGTGGCCCGCGCAGCCGGCGGGACCCGGGCGACCGGGCGCGGGCCCGGGTACGCGAAAGGGCCCGCCGGAGCGGGCCCTTCCACGGTCTCGGTCAGTACACCGGCTTGTGCGGCTCGATCTGGTTCACCCAGCCCAGCACGCCGCCGCCCAGGTGGACGGCGTTGGCGAAGCCGGCCGACTTCACCACGGCCAGCACCTCGGCCGAGCGGACGCCCGACTTGCAGTGCAGCACGATCTTCCGGTCCTGCGGCAGCTGCTCCAGCGCGTTGCCCATCAGGAACTCGTTCTTCGGGATCAGCACGGCACCGGGGATGCTGACGATCTCGTACTCGCCGGGCTCGCGGACGTCGATCAGGTAGATGTCCTCCTGGTCGTCCTGCCACTGCTTGAGCTGCTTCGAGGTGATCGTCGAACCGGCGGCGGCCTCCTGGGCCTCCTCCGACACGACGCCGCAGAAGGCCTCGTAGTCGATCAGCTCGGTGACGGTCGGGTTCTCCCCGCAGACCGCGCAGCCCGGGTCCTTGCGGACCTTCACCTGGCGGTAGTTCATCTCCAGGGCGTCGTAGATCATCAGACGGCCGACCAGCGGGTCGCCGACCCCGGCCAGCAGCTTGATGGCCTCGGTGACCTGGATCGAGCCGATCGACGCGCAGAGCACGCCCAGCACGCCGCCCTCGGCGCAGGACGGAACCATGCCCGGCGGCGGGGCCTCCGGGTAGAGGCAGCGGTAGCAGGGGCCGTGCTCGGCCCAGAACACGCTCGCCTGGCCGTCGAAGCGGTAGATCGAACCCCACACGTACGGCTTGCCGAGCAGCACCGCGGCGTCGTTCACCAGGTAGCGGGTGGCGAAGTTGTCGGTGCCGTCGACGATCAGGTCGTAGCCGGAGAAGATCTCCAGCACGTTGGAGTTGTCGAGGCGCTCCTCGTGGAGGATCACGTCGATGTAGGGGTTGATCTCCTTGACCGAGTCCCGTGCCGACTCGCCCTTGGAACGGCCGATGTCCGACTGGCCGTGGATGATCTGACGCTGCAGGTTGGACTCGTCGACCACGTCGAACTCGACGATTCCGAGCGTGCCGACACCGGCGGCGGCCAGATACATCAGCGCGGGCGAGCCCAGACCGCCGGCGCCGACGCACAGCACCTTGGCGTTCTTCAGGCGCTTCTGCCCGGCCATGCCCACGTCGGGGATGATCAGGTGGCGGGAGTACCTGCGGACTTCGTCAACGGTGAGCTCGTCGGCCGGCTCGACCAGGGGTGGCAGCGACACGGGGACTCCGATGGTCGTCATCTCAGGTGGCCGGGGCCAACCTCTTGTGGCTTGTTGCTCCGCCACCGAGGTGGCTCTGCTACGCCAACAGTGTCATGCCGCCCCTGTATTCCGAGACAGCTCGTCCGATGGGCGAGACGGCCCGCGTCGGATGGTGGGACCGCCGACCGCGCGGCCCCCGCGGCCGAAAACCGGCCCGCCCGGGCCGCGAGGTGCCGACGGCGCGCCGCCGTCGGCCTCCCCCAGCCCTCCCGGCCCGCCCGGACGGGACCGGCGGCGGACCCGGACGGATCAGACCCGGCAGGCCGTCTCCAGCCAGACGTCCCCCAACGACTCCTCCAGCGGCACCTGCGTCCGCCAGCCGAGACGGTCCCGCGCCGTCCGGACGTCCGCCTGCCGCCACGGCACCGGCTCCCCCGACGGCACCCTCCCCTCGGCCGACCGGGACTCCGCCGGGCGGTGGCCCGGCAGGTGGTGACCGGAGCCGTGCCCGGGCAGGTGGTCCACCGCCCCACCGGCCTGCGCGGGCAGCAGGACCTGCCGGTTCTCCTCCACGATCGCCCCCTCGAAGCCGGACGCCCGGACCAGCAGCTGGGCCGCCTCCCGGGCCCGGACGGCGTGCCCGCTGCCGATGTTGATCACCCCCGTGGCGGCCGACACCGCCGCCGCCTGGATCGCCCGCGCGACGTCCCGGACGTCCACGAAATCCCGGTATCCGGACAGGTCGGGCATCCGCACCTGGTTCTCCTCCCGCTCCAGCGCGCGCCGCAGCCCCTCGGCGAGCCGCCCGAACAGCGAGGCGGTCGGCGACCCCGGCCCGACCACGTCGAACACCCGCAGCACCGCCGCGTCCAGCCCGGAGGCCAGCACCAGCTCCGTCCCGGCCAGCTTCGACACCCCGTACGGGCCGACCGGGCGCGGCTCGGCGCCCTCCGAGACCGGCACCCCTCCCGGCACCGGCCCGTACTCGGCCGCCGAGCCGACGTGCACCAGCCGGGCGGGCTCCCGGCTGCGCCGGATCGCCTCGCAGACGGTGGCCACGGCCAGCGTGTTGGCCCGGATCAGCGTGCGCGAACTGCCGTAGGTGGCACCCGCGCAGTTGATCACCACCTGCGGCACGACCGCGTCCAGGAACCGGGCCAGCGCACCCGGGCTGCCGGTGGTCAGGTCGAAGCGGATGTCGGCGGAGTCACGCCGGCCGAGCACCGTCACCTGCAACTCCGGATCCACGAGCAGACGATCGGTGACCCGACGGCCGATGAAGCCGTCGGCGCCCAGCAGCAGCACCCTCATCGGGGGCTTCCTTCCACGAAGCCAGACCGGGTACGGCCTGGCGGGTCCTAGTGAACAACGGGATGTCGAACGGAACGGCGGAACAGGAGGAGCGGGAGGAACGGGAGGGACGGGCGCGCCGGGCGGGTGGCGGAACCGGCCGCACACCGGCCGGGCGGTCCGGCCCGGCGGTCAGCGGTGCGCATCGGGACGGCCCAGCACCGGCCACGCGTACACCAGCAGGGCCAGCGCGACGGCGCCGCCAGCCGGACCGGCCACCGGTGGGAGCGGAGCCGCCGTCACCACCGCCCCGGCCAGTGCGCCGAGCGCCGCGACCCCGGTCCGGCCGCAGCGCGCCAGCAGGGCGGGCAGCACCAGCAGCAGACCCAGCACCCCCTGGCCCGCCCACTGCCCCGGGTCGGCCCGCTCGGCCACCAGGTGCAGCAGGCCGCCGTGCCCCGGCCCCGGACGCGGCGCCACCGCGGTCAGCACCGCGAGCGCCGCGAAGGTCAGCACGGACAGCACCGCCAGGTGCAGGGCCAGCGCCGCCGGGAGCACCGGCCGCATCCGGGCCCGGAACTCGGCCAGCGTCACCGCCGTCCCCAGGTGGCCCCGCCCGACGCGGCGGAACCAGCGCGCGGACCACTCGGCCGACCCGGCCGACAGCGCGGCCGCGAGCACCAGCGCCGTCGTCACCCGTCGGTCCCCCGGGCCACCGGCCGTCAGCGCCGGCGGCGCCAGCAACAGCCCGGCCACCCCTGCGCCGTGCACCGCCTGCCACCACCGCAGCCGGGCGTGGACCACCCGCGCGGCACCCGGGACGACCGGACCGGCCTTCTCCCCGGGCCCGTCGACCGGCCGCTCCCCGCCACCGACGCCACCGGAGTCGTCGCGGTCCCCGAGGTGGCCCGGGTCGGCGGGGTCCTCGGCACCGGCCGGACCGGACCGGCCCGCGAACGGGATCGCCACGGACCACCCGGGGGCCCTGACCGGCCCGTCCGCACCGGGCGCGCCGGAAGCGGCCGGGACGAGCGCCAGCGGGACGGCCGCAGCCAGCAGGACGGGCCGGCCGCCACCGAGCCCGGCGGCGGCCGCGCACGGAAGCGCCGCCAGCACCGCCGTCCGGAGCGCCACGACCCACCGCCGCTGCCGGCTCTCCCCGGGTACGGCCCCGACCGGCGGGGGCGCGCGGCGCGGCACCCGGGCGTACAGCTCCTCGGCGAGCGCGAACAGGTCCGCGTGCCGGCACCGGGCGGCGTCCGCCGGGCCGAGTCCGGCCTCCTCCAGCCCGGCGGCGATCTCCAGCGGATCGACGGCGCGCTCGCAGAGCTCCCGGTGCTCCGCCATCACCTCCCGGACCGGATCCCCGGAGGCGCCGGGGATCCGGACGCCCACCGGGTGCGCGGCGGGACCGGCCGCACCCCCCGGGCGGGCTCCCCCGTCCACCCCCACGGACGCTCCTGCACCGGCCGTCATCAGACCGCCTCCGCGAGCGCACCGGGCCGGCCGGACGCCTCACCGGCGCCCTCGGCCGCCGGGGTCCCCTCGGTCCCGGGCCCGGCCGCCCGGCTTCCCGCACCCACGGACCCGACATCCGCCGCCCCGAGATCCGTCGCCCCGACATCCTTCGCCCCGAGATCGGCGGACCCTCCGCCCGCCGACCCGGTGTCCGCACGGTCGCCCGCCGCTCCCACCACCACCGCGCCACCACCCGCCCCGGCACCGCCACCCCGGCCGGTGAGCCAGTACTCGGCGGGCCGGGCGAACGGCCGGGGCCGGGGACCGCCCGGAGCACCGGGCGCCCCGTCGGCGGCCGGGTAGGCCGGCCACTGGGAGACCAGCTCCAGGTAGATCTCCCGGAAGGCCCCGACCACCGGCTCGACGGCGAAGCGTTCCTGCGCCCGTAACCGGCCGGCCAGGCCGAGTCGGGCCCGGCGCTCCCCGTCCCGCAGCAGGGCCAGGCAGGCACCGGCCAGCGCGCGCGGGTCGCGCGGCGGGACCAGCAGCCCGGTCGGCCCCACCACCTCGCGGGCCACGCCGACATCGGTCGAGACCACGGCCCGCCCGCTCAGCATCGCGTCGGCCAGCAGCCGGGGGCCACGCTGGGAGAGCGCCGAGAAGAGGACCACGGAGCCGTCCGCCCAGGCCCGGGCGGCGGACCGGGGCCGGCCGGCGAACTCGACCGCCTCGGCCACCCCGAGCCGTGCGGCGACGGCCTCGCAGTGCGCCCGGTAGCCGGGGACGGTCTCCTCACCGTGCACGACCAGCCGCGCCTGCGGAAGGTCGGCCCGGACCAGGGCGAAGGCGTGCAGGGCCAGTTCGGGGTCCCGACCGGGTTCCAGGGCCCCGGCCCAGACCAGGGTGGGCAGCTCCGGCTCCGGGCCCGCGGCGGGCCGGTCCACGGCCGGGGTGCCCTCGTACACCACCCGGGTCCGCTCCGGGTCGGCCCCGCAGCGCAGCTGCCAGCGCCGGTCGTGGGCACTGCCGGGGGTGAGCACCGCGGCCTGCCGGTAGGTCTCCTCGGCGAGCGCCCGGAAGAAGGCGAGCAGGAGCGCCCGGACCGGCCGGAGGTACGGCGCCTCCCGGTACCCGAGGTACTGCTCGCGCAGGTGCGGGCCGTGCTCGGTGACCACGAACGGCACCCCGTGCAGCTGCTTGGCCACCAGCGCCGGCAGGGCGGCCGGGCCGCCGCCGACCACGTGGCAGAGGTCGGCGGCGCCGATCCCGCCCGGCCCGGTGCCGTACCAGGGGGCGGCGAGCGGTCGCAGGCACTGTTCGAGCAGGTCGGCGGCGACCAGGACGTCGCGGACCAGCGGCTGCCCGGCGGAGGTGTCGGCGCCGGGCGAACGCCAGACCCGCTCCAGGACGCCCCGGGCCCGGGCGGAGACCAGGAAGGCCGGCAACCCGCCGTCCTCGCGGGCGAGCCCCGCCAGCCGGTACAGGCCGGCACCGAAGGAGGACCGCTCGTCCGGCCTCAGCAGGGCCCGGACGAGCTGCTCGTAGGCGCGGGCGTACTGGCGTCCGCGGAGCGCGCCGGGCGCGCGGCCGGTCCGGCGGCGCCCCCGGAGGGCCTGCTCGTGCACGCCGCTCCACCGGCCGTGCGGGTCCTCACCGGCGCCCGGACCGGCGGTCCCGGCCGACACGTACCACTCGAAGTCGTGCTCGCGCAGACCCTCCACCAGCCGGTCGCACCACCCGCCGGCGCCACTTCCGGCGCGCGGACGCACACCCTCGGTGAGCAGAGCAACGCGCACGGGAGACCTCCGGGGCAGAGCGGATCGACGGATTGCTGAGCGGCTTGGCCGGCGCCCGGCCGGCCCGCGTCCGACGCGGGCGGCCCGGGGCGGAGGAGCCGGCCCGCCGGAGACACCGCGGCCCGGTACCGGCGGCCGTCCCCCGGCCCCCGGTCACCCTCGCGCGGCCGCCCTCCGGGTTCTCCGGCGGCCGCGACTCCCCCACACCTGTTCGGTCCGACAGCAGAAAGGTAGGACCGGCTTACGGCAATCCATCGGTCACATGCCTGGTTGCCACCTGAACGAGTGAACCGGAGTGACCACTTCCCGATCGGGGCGTTAACGGCTGCCGATCAAGGGGTATCGGTCGTGTTCCGTTCGATCCGTTCGATCCGTTCGGCCCGCGCTGCCCCTTCGGCCGGTTCGATCCGTTCGGCCCTCGACCCGTTCGACCCGCCCCGTCAGGCGGCCCGCTCCAGCAGCTCCCGCACGGCCCGGGCGACGACGCCGGGGTGCTCCATCATCGCGACGTGCCCGGAGTCCGGCAGCACCAGCAGCCGCTGGTCCGCGAAGACCGCGCAGGCCCGGCGAGCCGAGCGGTACGAGACCAGCTTGTCGCGCAGCCCGTACACCAGCAGCACCGGCACCTTCACCTGCGCGGCCTGCCGCCACAGTGCCTGGTCGCCCCGCTCGGTGTAGGCGGAGGCGATGCCCCGTACCGAGCCGACCAGCGCCTGCGTCGCGTACGGCAGCTCCAGCCGCCGCCGGTACTGGGCCACCGCCTCGGCCCGGACCTCCGGGGACAGGGCGTCGGGGTCGCCGTAGACCAGCCCGAGCACGCCCTCGGTGACCGCCTCGGGTCCCCGCCCGTCGGACGGCCGCCGGCGCAGCAGCGCGGGGAGGCCGGGCACGGCGAGCAGGGCGGTCGGCCAGGCGGTGCGCTGCGGGGGCAGTTCGGGCAGGGCCGGCGAGATCAGGGTGAGGCTGCGGACGAGGTCCGGGCGCAGGGCCGCGAGCCGGACGGAGACCGCGCCGCCGAGCGAGTTGCCGAAGAGGTGGACCGGGCCGCGGCCGGACGCCTCCAGGTAGCCGATGACCGCGCGGACGTGGCCGGACAGGGAGAGGTCGCCGTCGCGGGGCGGGGCGGATTCACCGAAGCCGGGGAGGTCCACGGCCTCGCCGTCGACGAGGTCGGAGAGCCGGCCCATGAGCCCCGTCCAGTTGGCGGCGGAGCCGCCGAGGCCGTGCACGAAGAGCGCCGGCGCCCGCCCGCCGGGGGCCGTCGGGGCGGCGTCGTGGCGGTGCACCGCGACGACCGCGCCGGGGACCTCGACCGTACGGAACGGCGGCGGGGCGGCCGTCTCCGGGCGTATCTGCTGCTCAGGGCTGCTCATGGTGGACGATGGTAGTGAGCCGGCGCCGTCGCGGCCTGCCCACGGACCGTTCCCGGTCCGCTCCCGGTCCGGTCGTTCCTGCCCCTGTCACACCACTGCCGGTGGCCGTGGTCAGCGCCGTATTGTGGGCTCCTGACAAGGGGGCTGGCCGCTTTTCTCACGCCTGCCAAGCGCGAGGGCGGTTACCCGAAAGTAGAATCGGTCATCTTGCCAACCCCGTACGACCCGTGAAATGAGGAGCGCCGTGACGGCCATCCAGGAGGCGCAGGAGCGCCCGCGCGGTGCCCGCCTGCCGCGAAGCGCCCGCCGTGAACAACTGCTCGGTGCCGCCCAGGAGGTGTTCGTCGCGCAGGGTTACCACGCGGCCGCCATGGACGACATCGCCGACCGCGCCGGGGTGAGCAAGCCGGTGCTGTACCAGCACTTCCCCGGGAAGCTGGACCTCTACCTGGCGCTGCTGGACAAGCACTGCGACGCCCTGGTCGACTCGACCCGCGAGGCGCTGGAGACGACCACCGACAACAAGCTGCGGGTCGCCGCGACGATGGAGGCGTACTTCAACTACGTCTCCAGCGAGTCCGGTGCCTTCCGGCTGGTCTTCGAGTCGGACCTGACCAACGAGCCGGCCGTGCGCGAGCGGGTCGAGCGGGCGGCGGAGGCCAGTGCGACGCTGGTCAGCAAGGTGATCCAGGAGGACACCGACCTGCCGGAGTCGGAGTCCAAGCTGCTCGCGGCCGGGGTCTGCGGCCTGGCCCAGATCACCGCGCGGTACTGGCTCTCCCAGGGCCTGGAGATCCCGCGCGACGAGGCGGTCCGGCTGGTCGCCAGCCTGGCCTGGCGCGGGCTGAAGGGCTTCCCGATGCACCCCAACCTCGATTCCCCGGAGGCCGCTGCCCCCGAGCAGTGATCACCGGACCTTCGCCTCGGTACCGATCCGGTGCTCTATGGTGAAGCCGTACGGCGCGGTCGCCGCGAACGCTTGTCCCAGGCGGTCCGGTGCCCGCGCGTGGATGGCTGCAACCCCGGAGGGACGGAAGCCGTGGAGGTCAAGATCGGCGTGCAGAACGCGCCGCGCGAGATCGTCATCGAGAGCTCGCAGACGGCCGATGAGGTCGAGAGCGCGATCGCCAAGGCGCTGGAGGGCACCTCGAAGCTCTTCACGCTGACCGACGAGCACGGCCGCCGCGTCATCGTCCCGGCCGAGCGCCTGGCGTACGTGGAGATCGGCGAGCAGGCCGCCCGCAAGGTCGGTTTCGGCACGCTCTGAGCTGTCCTTCGGTGCCCCGCCCCCTCGTCCGAGGGGGCGGGGCACCGTCGCGTTCACGGCCGGGGCGGGGGGACGTAGCGGGCGCGGCCGGCTCGCCCCGGCGTGTACGACCGGGGGGAGCGGGGTACGGCGAGAAGTGCGGCCGGCCACGTGCCGCGCACCGAGCCCCGGGGAGGCACCCTTGCTGGTCGAGACGTTCGCCTTCGCCCTCGTCGGCCTGGTGGTCGGCGCCACCGCCCTGCTGTCGCTGCCCGCGTACTTCCCCTCCGGGTGGGGGCTGACGATGGGGACGGCGCTGGTCTCCGCGCTGCTGGCCGGGGTGATCGCGCACTTCACGCTCGACGGCGAGTACCCGGCGGCCTGCATCGCGGTCTCGGCGGTCACCTCGGCGCTGATCACCTCGGTGCTGGCCCGTCCCGACCTCGCCGCCGGCCGCCAGCCGGCCCGCCGGCACCGCCCGCACCGGGCGGGTTCGCACCGGCGGCACCGACCCGCCTGACCTGGGCCGAAGGCCCCCCGGGCGTTACGAGGCGAGGCCGAGCGCGGCCATCCGCCGGGTGTGCGCCTCGGTGATCCGGTTGAACATCTTGCCGACCTCGACGAGGTCGAAGCCCTGCACCCGGACGCCGCCGACCAGCAGGTTGGAGAGCGCGTCCCGCTCGGCGACCACCCGCTGGGCCTGGCTGAGCGCCTCGCCCATCAGCCGCCGGCCCCAGAGCGCCAGCCGGCCGCCGGCCCGCGGGTCGGCCTCGATGGCCTGCCGGACCTTGTCGACCGCGAACTGGGCGTGGCCGGTGTCCGACATGACGCCGAGGACCAGGTCGCGGGTGTCGTCGTCCAGCCGGGCGGCCACCTCGCGGTAGAAGTCGGTGGCGATCGCGTCGCCGACGTAGGCCTTGACGAGGCCCTCCAGCCAGTCCGAGGGCGCGGTCATCCGGTGGAACAGCTCCAGCGGCTCGACGAACGGCC
The DNA here is from genome assembly GCF_040611255.1 of Kitasatospora sp. NPDC002965. Taxonomy (NCBI): domain Bacteria; kingdom Bacillati; phylum Actinomycetota; class Actinomycetes; order Kitasatosporales; family Streptomycetaceae; genus Kitasatospora; species Kitasatospora sp. NPDC002965. Next base: position 160,927 of record NZ_JBEXNT010000004.1, read on the forward strand.
GCATCGCCTCCTGCGGGTCGGCGCCGACCTCGGCGAGCCGGTCGTGCAGTCGCTGGTAGTGCTGGAACTCGGCGGAGGCCATCCGGGCCAGCGCCGCCTTGTCGGCCAGGTCGGGCGCCAGCTTGGCGTCCTCGGCGAGCCGCTCGAAGGCGCTCAGCTCGCCGTACGCGAGGGCGCCGAGCAGGTCCAGCACGGCCGCCCGGTAGCCGGGGTCGGCCGAGCAGGTCGCCCAGTCCCCGATCGAGCCGTCCGCCACGTCCTGCGTCCCACCACGGTTCTCCATGACCCGTCACCTTAGTCCCGGTCCGTCCCGGGTCGCTCCCCGCACACGCGCGCCCCGCGCACGCCGCCCGGCCGCGCGGGGGCACCGGCCCGTCCGGCCCCGCCCGCCCCGACCTGCGATGTCGCCCGCGTCACGTGTTCGAGTCGTCGGGTGACTGTATGGTGGTACGGAGGCCCGTCGTGCTCGCACGGTGTCACCGCCGTCTCGGTGTGCCGGGCAAGCCCGCTCCGAAGCAGGCGCAGTCCGTCAGGACGTGTCCGTACCGGAAGCCGGGACCTCAACGTACGCGGATGCCCGGTCGGAGAGCCGATCGGCTCCGACCAGGGCTTGGACTTCAAGCCTTGGCACCGCACCAGTGGCCGAGCGAGGGCCGCCGAGACCGCGCCATCCCGGCGCAGGTCCCGCGCAGGTCCCTCACGGGAATCCTCCCCGACGCCGCCGGCGACGCGCCCCTGTCGGGCCGCGCGCACCGGCCGGCCGCAGGGACCGGCGCGATTGTGCGTCCGCGCAGCTGTTTTCGGGGCCGTCCAGGCCCGTACGCAGCCGCGCGGCTGCCCGCCCGCCGCTCGCTCTCGGCCCCTCCACACGGAAGAGGCAGCACCCTGTCCACCACCGCTGAACCCACGAAGACCACGTTCCGGGACCTGGGGATCCTCCCGGAGACCGCCGAGGCGCTCGAATCCGTCGGCATCGTCCACCCGTTCCCCATCCAGGAGATGACCCTGCCGGTCGCGCTGACCGGCCACGACGTCATCGGCCAGGCCAAGACCGGCACCGGCAAGACGCTCGGTTTCGGCCTCCCGCTGATCGAGCGCGTCGTCGTGCGGGCCGACATCGACGCCGGCCGCGCCGGCGAGGACCAGCTCTGCGACTCCCCGCAGGCGCTGATCGTCGTCCCGACCCGCGAGCTCTGCACCCAGGTCACCAACGACCTGCAGACCGCCGGCAAGGTCCGCAACGTCCGCGTGCTCGCCGTCTACGGCGGCCGGGCCTACGAGCCGCAGGTCGAGGCGCTGAAGAAGGGGATCGACATCGTCGTCGGCACCCCGGGGCGCCTGCTCGACCTGGCCGGCCAGAAGAAGCTGGACCTGTCGAAGGTCCGCTCGCTGGTCCTGGACGAGGCCGACGAGATGCTCGACCTCGGCTTCCTGCCGGACGTCGAGAAGATCATCACCATGCTGCCGGCGAAGCGGCAGACCCTGCTGTTCTCCGCGACCATGCCGGGCCAGGTGATCAGCCTCGCCCGCCGGTACATGAGCCAGCCGACCCACATCCGCGCCGCCGCTCCGGACGACACCGGCAGCACCGTCGCCAACACCGAGCAGCACATCTTCCGCGCCCACTCGCTGGACAAGGTCGAGATGGTCTCGCGCATCCTCCAGGCCGACGGCCGCGGGCTGGCGATGATCTTCTGCCGCACCAAGCGGACCGCCGCCGACGTGGCCGACCAGCTGACCCAGCGCGGCTTCGCCTCCGGCGCCGTCCACGGCGACCTCGGCCAGGGCGCGCGCGAGCAGGCCCTGCGGGCGTTCCGCAACGGCAAGGTCGACGTGCTGGTCTGCACCGACGTCGCGGCCCGCGGCATCGACGTCGAGGGCGTCACGCACGTCATCAACTACCAGTGCCCCGAGGACGAGAAGACCTACCTGCACCGGATCGGCCGCACCGGCCGGGCCGGCGCCTCGGGCACCGCGGTCACGCTGGTCGACTGGGACGACATCCCGCGCTGGCAGCTGATCAACAAGGCGCTCGAACTCTCGTTCAACGAGCCGGAGGAGACCTACTCCACCTCGCCGCACCTGTTCGAGCTGCTGAAGATCGCGAAGGGCACCACCGGTGTGCTGCCGCGTTCGGAGCGGACCCGGGCCGGGCTCGGCGCGGAGGAGGTCGAGGACCTCGGCGAGACCGGCGGGCGCGGTTCGCGTTCGGCCGGTGGCGCCCGGGGCCGCGGCGGACGGGCGGCCAGCCCCGGCCGGGCCGACGCCGTCGAGACCCCGGTCGCCGAGGAGAAGCAGGCCCGCAAGACCCGCGAGCGCCGCCGCACCCGTCGCGGCTCCTCGGTCGACGAGGCCGTCGAGGGCACCGTCACCGAGGCCGTCGCGACGGGCGGCCCGGAGGCTCCGGCCGTCGAGGGCGCCGAGGGCGAGTCCGCGGCTCCGCGCCGCCGCCGTCGCCGCTCGCGCGGTGCGGGGTCCGGCGAGGACGCCGCCGCCGTGGCGGAGGCTCCGGCCGCCGTCGCCGAAGCCGCGGTCGCGGCCCCGGTCGCGGCCCCGGTCGCGGCCCCGGCTCCGGTCGCGGTCGCGGTCGCCGAGGCGGTCGCCGAGGAGAAGCCGAAGCGCACCCGCACCCGGGCCAAGAAGGTCGCGGCGCCCGCCGAGGCCGCTCCGGTGGTGGAGGCCGCCGAGGCCGCCGCCGACGTTCCGGCCCCGCGCCGGCGTTCGCGCACCCGCCGCCCGGCGGCCGCCCCCGAGGTGGCTCCGGAGAGCTGATCCACCCTGTCGAATGGTGCGGGCCGTAATTTAGGGCCCCCCCCCGGGGGGGGCCCCAACCCATAC